>JAJYGM010000223.1 GCA_021785095.1 Actinomycetes bacterium | reverse complement strand
GAAACGGATCGACGAGTACTCCGTGTTGAACCCGCCCACGAGCTCCTGCTCGCCCTCCACGAGGTCGAACGGCGGCCGGTTCAGCTCGGCCGTCCCGGCGATCCAGAAGATGACGAACGGGATGATCCCGGTGGTGAACACGCCCCACTTCCAGAAGTGCGGCGCCTGCGCCAGCACGATGCCGCGAGTCGACAGCGTGTGGGTCTGCAACACGACAGCCACAACCGACAGGCCCATCGCCGCCTCGTAGCTGATCATCTGGGCACTCGCCCGCACCGACCCGAGCAGCGGGTACTTCGACCCTGACGACCAGCCCGCCAGCATCGTCCCGTACACCGAGACCGACGACAACGCGAGGAGGAAGAGGATCCCCATCGGCGGATCGGCCACCTGGAGCTCGACCGCGTGTCCGGCGATCGTCACGATCCCGCCCACCGGCACGACCGTGAAGATCAGGAACGCCGGCACGAGCGTGAGGTACGGCGCCAGCTTGAAGATGATCCGGTCGGCGCGCTCGGGGAGCAGGTCCTCCTTGAAGAAGAGCTTGATGCCGTCGGCGAGCGACTGCAGGATCCCGAACGGGCCGGCGCGGTTCGGGCCGATCCGGTTCTGCATGTCCGAGATGACCTTGCGCTCGACCCAGATCATCATCATCACGGTCACGAGCAGGACCGCGAAGATGGCGACCACCTTCACGACGGCGATCAGGATCACCGCCAGCCCGACGCCGTGGGCGAACAACGGGTCCGGCATCAGTCCTCCACCGTCTCGATCCGAACGGTCTGGGCAACCTCGTCCGCGTCGATGATGGAGGCAAGGCCGGGCTCGTCGACGGGCTCCAAGTTGAACCCGAGCACGGCGACGCCGCCCGGCACGCTCTCGTCGAGCTCGACCGGGACGATGAGCTCGCCACGAGCTGATCGCACGCGTACCTTGCCTCCGTCCTCGATGCCGAGCTGCTGGAGCTCCTTCCGGCGGAGGTGCAGGCGCTGGCGGGGTGCGAGCTTGCCGAGCGACGGCGAGGCCTGCACGAGGGCGCCCTGGTCGTAGAGGAACCGGCGGGCGACGAGGCGGAAGCCGTAGGAGTCCGGCACGGGAGCGCCGGGAACGGGCCAGCGGTCCGGGTCGAACGTCGCAGGCGCCGGGCGCGGTGCCGACGATCCGGACGTCCGGACGCTGTCGGCCGAAAGGGCAGGCGGCTCGACTCCGGCCCAAGCCTCTTCGATCGCCACCGACTCCGCCACCTGGCCCGAGGGCACCTCGGCGAAGCCGGCGAACATCGGGGCACCCTGAGTGATGACCGAGTCGATGCCCGGGGTGGCAACCGGGTCTAGGCGCCGCCTCGGGTCGGCACCGGGCGGGAGGAGGCTGAGGCCGACCCCGGAGACCGGCAGCACGACGCCGTCGGCTCCTGCGGGCCCGTACACCGCCTCGACCGTGGCGCCGAAGTGCGACGGCACGACCTCCTCGATCTCCTCCCAGATCCCCTCGAGGTGGTCGAAGCCGAGGTCGAGCCCGAGCTGCTCGGCGATCTCCGAAGCGATGACCCAGTCTTGGCGGGCGACTCCCGGTGGGACCACCTTCTGAGCGAGGTGCGTCACCCGCCCTTCGATGTTCGTCGTGGTTCCACCGCGCTCCGTTGGTCCCGCCGCAGGCAGCACGACGTCCGCCAGCTGTGCCGACGCGGTCGGCAGGGTGTCGATGGCGACGAGGAAGGGGATCCGCTCGAGCGCACGCGTGGCGAGGTCCCGGTCCGGGAAGTCGCAGAGCGGATCGGCGCCGAGCAGCACGAGCACGCGCATGGTCCCTGCGGCCGCAGCCTCGAGCATCGCCCGCGTGTCGAGCCCCGCCGAGGCCGGCATGGAACCCCACTGCGACTCGTACCAGGACCTTCCCGCTTCGAGCGTCACCCGGCCCGGCAGCATCCCGGGCGCGAGCCCCATGTCCAGGGCGCCGCGCACGTTGGCCCGCCGCAGCGCCGGCAGGAAACGCACTCCCGGCAACGCCCGCACGAACGCCGCCGCCGCGGCAGCGACCGAATCGGCGCTCTCCGACACCGACGGGCGACCGAGGACGACCACGACGTCGCTCCCGTCGACACCCTCGAGCGGCCCTCCCGAGCCGACGAGGTCCGGGACGGAGGCGGCGGACTCACCGGGCTTCGCCGGGACGACGGCAGCCGCCACCTCCGCCAGGGCGGTCGGGACGGGCGAGCAGTCGACGACGAGCAGCCCGTGATGCGCGGCCGCCGTCCGCAGCCGGAGGTGCAGGATCGGCAGCTCCTCTCGGAGATCGCCGGCGAGCACGACCACGTACTTCGAATGGCACGCCTCGTCGATGGTCGCCTGCGGGAGCGACACCACGAGCTCCGCCGGCAGGCCGTCGCCGAGCTGGGCGTCGACGTTGTCCGTGCCGATGACCGCACGGGCGAGCTTCGACCAGGCGTACTGGCCCTCGTTCGGCAGGCGGGCTCCCCCGATGATCCCGACCGAAGCAGGCCCCTGTGAGGACACCGCCTCGCGGATGCCTCGCCCGACGTCGGCCAGAGCCTCGTTCCACGAGACCGGGACGAGCTCACCGTCCTTGCGGCAGAGCGGCTGCCCGAGCCGCTCGCGCGCATTCACGGCCTCGAACCCGTACCGGCCGCGGTCGCAGAGCCAGGACTGGTTGACGGGACCGGAGTCGATACCGAGGAAGCGGACGACCTTGCCAGCGGACGACTGCACCGCCACGCGGCAGCCGACGGCACAGAAGGTGCACGTCGACTCGACCTGCTCGAGGTCCCACGGCCGGGACTTGAACCGGTACGGCACGGACGTGAGGGCTCCGACCGGGCAGATCTGGATGGTGTTGCCGGCGAAGTAGGAGTCGAACGGCTTCTCGGGGAAGGTCGCCACCTCGATGGCGTCGCCCCGGCTGAAGAAGTCGATGAGCGGTTCGCCGGCGATCTCCTCGGCGAAACGCGTGCACCGCGCGCACTGTATGCACCGCTCGCGGTCGAGCAGCGTGAGGGGGCCGAGGACGATGGGTTTGGCCCAGTGACGTTTCTCCTCGATGAAACGGGACTCGCCCGGGCCGTGGCTCATCGCTTGGTCCTGCAGCGGGCACTCGCCTCCCTTGTCGCACACCGGGCAGTCGAGGGGGTGGTTGACGAGGAGGAACTCGAGCACGCCCTCCTGGGCCTTGCGGGCCGCTGGCGACTCGGTCTCGATCTCCTGGCCGTCGGCCACGCTCACGAAGCACGCTGGCTGGAGGCTCGGGCCGCGCGGGCTCGACACCTCGACGAGGCACATGCGGCACATGCCGACCGGCTTCATCCGCGGGTGGTAGCAGAAGCGCGGGATGAAGACGCCGTGCCGCTCGGCCGCCTCGATTATGAGCTCGCCCGGCTGTGCCGTCACCTCCCTCCCGTTCAGGGTGACGGTGAGCGTCTCGGGCTTGGCCGGCGCCTCCGGCGTGTCCGGCGTGGCCGTCGTGGTCGTCGTGGTCGTCGTGGCCGTCGTGTCAGGCATGGCGGACCTCGTCGGGCGGCATCGGGCAGCCGCCCTCCTTCACGTGGAGGAGGAACTCGTCCCTGAAGCGGTGGATGCCCGACACGATCGACGGCGGGATCGACGGGCCGAGGACGCAGATCGTCGTCTGCCGCGGCGGCCAGCTGAGCCCCGGCGAGATGTTGTCGCACGCGTCGAGCAGGAGATCGATGTCCTCCTCGCGGCCGAGGCCGTCCTCGAGGCGGCGCATGATCTTGTCGATCCAGCCCGCGCCCTCCCGGCACGGCGTGCACTGGCCGCACGACTCGCGATGGAAGAACCGGCTGATACGCCAGGCCGCCCGCACGGCACAGGTCGTCTCGTCCATCACGACGATCGAGCCGGAACCGAGCATCGAGCCCGCCTTCCCGACGGCGTCCTGGTCGAGGCCCATGTCGAGGTGCTCAGGGAAGAACCAGGGCGAGGAGACGCCGCCCGGGATGATCGCCTTCAGCTCGCGGCCGTAGCGGACGCCGCCGCCGAGGCTGGGGTCGTAGATCAGGTCGCGGAACGTCGTCTTCGACATCTCGAGCTCGTACCAGCCGGGGCGCTCGACGTGGCCGGACAGGGCGAACATGCGCGTCCCCGTCGACGTGCCCTGGCCGAGGGCGGCAAAGGCCGCGCCGCCGTTGAGCACGATCCAGGGGATGTTCGACATCGTCTCGACGTTGTTCACCACCGTCGGCTCGCCGTACAGCCCGATCACGGCCGGGAAGTACGGGGGCTTGATCCTCGGGAACCCGCGCTTGCCTTCGAGGGACTCGAGCAGGGCGGTCTCCTCGCCGCAGATGTAGGCGCCTGCGCCTGGATGGACGATGAGGTCGAGCGAGAAGCCGGAGCCGAAGATGCCGGCGCCGAGCGCACCGTGCGAGTACGCCTCGTTCACCGCCTGGGTGAGGCGCTCGAGGCCGAGCGCGAACTCGCCCCGGCAGAAGATGAACGCCTGTGCCGCCCCGATCGCGTAGGCCGTGATGATCGTCCCCTCGACGATCTGGTGCGGGTCGCGCTCGATGAGGAGGTGGTCCTTGAACGTCGCCGGTTCGGACTCGTCGCCGTTGACGACGAGGTAGGTCGTCTCCGCCTTCCGCAGCATCGACCACTTGCGCCCCGCCGGGAAGCCGGCGCCGCCGCGGCCGAGCAGCGAGGCGGCGTTGACCTCCTCCTGCACCTGCTCGGGGGTCATCGACAGGGCCTTGCGCAGGCCGTCGTAGCCGCCGGTGGCGAGGTAGCGCTCGAGCGTGTGGGAGTCCTCGTGCTCGATGCGCCGGGTCACGATGCGGGGGGCGTCGGTCAGCATCAGCCGGCTTCGCCCTCCTTCTCCTTGCGCGGGTTCTGTTCCGGCGTGGCCTTCGCGACCGCGTCGCCGGAGGGGGCGGACTCGGCCAAGGCGCCGGCGGGCGGAGCGCCGGCCGACTGCGGGTTGCGCGAGATCGTGGCCGAGACGGGCTGGCGGGCGGGCAGCCCGACGGCCCTGTGGACCCGGTTCAGCACCCCGTGCGGCGGAACCGTGCCGTCGAGGCGGCCGGCTGACAGGTCCTCGACGAGGCGGTCGAAGCCCTCCTCGTCCACAGGCCCGAAGAAACGATGGTTCACCTGCACGCACACCGCCCGATCGCACCCGGCGAGGCACTCCGCCTCCTCGATCGTGAACATGCCGTCCGGGGTCGTCTGGCCTGAGTGGATGCCGAGGCGTTCCTCGGCGTGCCCGAGCACGTCGTAGGCCCCGGCCAGCATGCAGGCGATGTTCGTGCAGATCGCGAACACGTAGCGGCCGACCGGCTCGGTGTGGAGCATGTCGTAGAAGGAGGCAGTGCCGCGCACCTCGGCCGGCGACACGCCGCAGAGCTTGGCGATGTCCTCCATCGCTTCCTCGGTGAGGTAGCCGTCCTGGGCCTGTGCCAGGTGGCAGAGCGGGACGAGGGCCGAGTGCCGCTCGGGGTAGACCGCCACGATGGCCTCGGCCCGCTGGCGGTTCTCGGCGCTGAGACGGCCCATCAGCGGTCCACCTCGCCCATGACCGGGTCGACCGAGGAGATGATGGCGATGGCGTCCGCGATGAGCCCGCCGCGCAGCATCGCCGGGAGCGACTGCAGGTTCACGAAGCTCGGCCCCCGCACGTGCAGCCGGTGCGGCTTGTTCGTCCCGTTCGCGACGAGGTAGCAGCCGAGCTCGCCCCGAGGCGACTCGATGGCCGTGTAGACCTCGCCCGGCGGCACCTGGAATCCCCTCGTGAAGATCTTGAAGTGGTGGATGAGAGCTTCCATCGACTCGTCGATGCGAGCCCTCGGCGGCGGTGTCACCTTCTTGTCCTGTGCCCGGTAGTCCCCTGCCGGCATGCGCTCGGCGATCTGGCGCACGAGCTTGCAGGACTCACGGATCTCGTTGAGGCGCACGGCGTAGCGGTCGAAGGTGTCCCCCACCGTGCCGACGATCACGTCGAAGTCGAGCTGGCCGTACTCGAGGTAGGGCATCGCGCGACGGAGGTCCCAGGGGACGCCGGCGGCTCGCAGGATGGGCCCCGTCGCAGACATGGCGATGGCGAGCTCCGGCCCGATGACGCCGACGCCCTCGGTCCGCTCGCGGAAGATGGGCTGGCCGGTGAGCAGCTCGTCGTACTCGTCGACGCGACCGGGGATCGTGTCGAGGATCGCCTCGATGTCGTCCTCCCATCCGTCGGGGAGGTCGGCCGCCACACCGCCCGGCCGGATGTAGTTGTGGTTCATCCGGAGGCCCGTGGTCTTCTCGAAGAACGTGAGGATCATCTCCCGCTCGCGAAAGCCGTAGATCATCATCGACGTCGACGCCAGGTCCATGCCGTTCGTGGCGGTCCACATGACGTGCGAGGAGATGCGGTTCAGCTCGGACATGAGCATGCGGATCCACGTCGCTCGCGGCGGGATCTCGATGCCGAGCAGCTCTTCGACGGCGAGGGAGTAGACGAGCTCGTTGTTGAGGGGTGAGAGGTAGTCCATGCGGGTGACGTTCGTCGCGCCCTGGACGTAGGTGAGCTCCTCGCCCGTCTTCTCCATGCCGGTGTGGAGGTAACCGACGACGGGCTTGGAGCGGAGAACCGTCTCGCCCTGGAGCTCCAGCATGATCCGCAGAACGCCGTGGGTCGAGGGGTGCTGCGGCCCCATGTTGATGATCATCGTCTCGTCTTCGCCGAACTCGACGTCGACGTCGCCGGGGTCGAGCACGAGCCCCTCGGGCAAGCGGAGAATCGAGCCTTCCTCGAGATCGAGCTCCCCCGGGTCGGTGTGAACCCGGTCGAGCAGCTCCTGGCGACCCTCTGCCGTCTCCCGCTCGAAGATCTCGTCGTAGGGGTTGACTCTGTCGGAGGCCTGTGCACCCTCTCTCGCCGTCTCGCCGTCGCTCTCGTCGCTCTCGTCGCTCGTCCAGTCGGGCCGATCGTTGCTCATCGCGGCCCCGGCGCTTCCTTGAACTGGACCGGCACCCGGCCAGGGGCGTAGTCCTTGCGAAGCGGATGGCCCTCCCAGTCCTCTGGCATGAGGATCCGGGTCATGTCGGGATGCCCCTCGAAACGTAGCCCGAACATGTCGAACGCCTCGCGCTCCATCGCGTCGGCGCCCGGCCAGATCCGTACCACGCTCGGGACGACGGGGTCGCTCTCGGGCACCTGGACGCGGATGGAGACGCGCTCGACCCGCTCCATCGAGAGGACCTGGACCGCCACTTCGAAACGCTGCGGCTCGACAGAGGCCGGCAGATCACGGCCCGGGTGGCGCAGGTAGTCGACGCCGCACAGGTCGGAGCACATCGTGAAGGAATCCTCGTGCAACGCCTGGCAGGTCGCGAAGTACTGCTCGCGCGACGGGTGGAGCACGAGGTGTCCGCGCACGAAGAGCCGGGGCACGTCGGCGAGCACCGGGTTCGCGTCGACCGGCACGACTGCCGCCGTGCCGGCATCGGTTGCAGCACCGGCCACGTCGTCGGTTGCGTAGCCGGTTGTGGCATCGGTCACGTCGTCGGTCACGTCGTCGGTCACGTCGTCGGTCACTTCGGCGTCGCCACGTGGACCGGCCGGGCGAGCGGCTGCACCCAGCCCGGGGTCGGCGCGCCTTCTTCGTCGAGATGGATCCCGGCGCCCCGGCCCTCGGCTCGGCGCCGAGTGATCTCACCGGTGCGGATCTTCTCGTGCAGCGTGAGGATCGAGTGCATGAGCGTCTGAGGGTTGGGCGGGCAGCCGGGGGCATAGACGTCCACCGGGACGATCTGGTCGACGCCCTGGACGATGGCGTAGTTGTTGAACATCCCGCCGGTCGAGGCGCACACGCCCATGGAGATGACCCACTTGGGTTCCATCATCTGGTCGTAGACCTGCCGGAGGACGGGCGACATCTTCTGGGAGACCCGGCCGGCGACGATCATGAGGTCGGCCTGGCGCGGCGATGCGCGGAAGACCTCCATGCCGAAACGTGCGAGGTCGAAGTCCGCCGCACCGGCGGCCATCATCTCGATGGCGCAGCAGGCGAGCCCGAACGTCGCCGGCCAGACGCTCGAGCGTCGGGCCCATTTCACGAGCTCCTCCAACTGGCCCGTCAGGAAGTTGTGGCTGAGGTCCTCAAGCCCCATTGCTTGCCTCCTCGCCCTCAGGCCGCTTCGCCGCTCGAAGGCCCTACCCGTTGCACCGTCGAGCGGCTCGTCCGCACCTGCACGGTCGAAATCGGCCGCACCCGCTTGATCGGGCCCCAGTCGAGGGCCCCGTTCGAGATGAGGTACACGAACGAGATGAAGACGGCGGCGGCGAACACCAGGATCTCCACCAGGCCGAACGTCTTCAGCTCTCGGAACACGACGGCCCAGGGGAAGAGGAAGATGATCTCGATGTCAAAGATGATGAAGATCATCGCGATCAGGTAGAAGCGCACCGGGAAGCGGCGCGCGGGCTCGTGCGTGGGCACGATGCCGCACTCGTACGGAGCCTCCTTCGCCGCCGTTGGCCGCTGCGGTGCTAGCAGCCGGGATGCGATGAAGGACAGCGCCGCGAACACGACGCCGAGCACGGTCATCAGGAAGATCGGAAGGTAACTGTCGAGGCTTCCCATGGGTCTCCGTGGCGTTCTACCACGCGCTTGTGCAGGCGGTCACATCCGGGTGCGGCGGCCCGCCATGCGTGTGCTGCATCGGCGGCGGGGCGTCGGTCCGACCTTACAGGCGGTTGAGATTGCGCGCCCCGCGGGGGCGGCAATCTCAACCGCCGGCTCCTCGTACACTCCACTGCGTGACCCCGTCACCGCCCACCGGCACGGCCGCGCCCCTCCAGCCGCCACGGCCCCCCGAGCGGGAGTGCGACGTGCTCGTCATCGGGGCCGGCCCGGCGGGTTCGGCGGCGGCGTACTGGCTCGCCCGGCGCGGCATCGACGTCGTCGCCCTCGAGAAGAAGCGCTTTCCACGTGAGAAGACCTGCGGTGACGGCCTCACCCCCCGCTCGGTGCGGCAGCTCGCCGACATGGGCGTCGAGCCCGAGCTCGGCGCCGGCCACCACCGCTACGAGGGGTTGCGGTCCGTCGCCTTCGGTCGCACGCTCGAGATGCGCTGGCCTGAGCACCCGGACTTCCCGGACTACGGCTACACGATCACGCGCCACGATCTCGACCAGATGGTGGCCGAGAACGCCGAGAAGGCCGGTGCCGAGCTCTGGCAGGAGGCCGAGGCCGTTAGCCCTCTCGCGGGCGGGAACGCCAACGGTGACGGGCCCGGCCGGGCGGGTGGCGCGGTCGTGCTCGACCGCGGGCGGGGCACGACGTCAGAGGTGCGTGCGCGGGTGACGGTCGTGGCCGACGGGTCGCTCTCGCGTTTCGGGCGGGCGCTCGGCACGGCGCGCGTGAAGGCATGGCCGCAGGGCATGGCCATCCGCGGCTACTTCTCGTCGCCTCGCCATGACGACGCGTACATCGAGTCGCACCTCGACATCAGGGACCGTGACGGCAGCGTGGTGCCGGGCTACGGCTGGATCTTCCCCCTCGGAGACGGGCGGATCAATGTCGGCATCGGCCTGCTGTCGACGGCCGATCGGTGGAAGGGCGTCAACACGACCAAGCTCATGGAGCAGTTCGCCGAGTACGCGCCGAGGTCGTGGTGCATCTCCCCGGAGACGGCCTTGAGCGAGCCCACCGGTGGCCGCCTCCCGATGGGCCTTGCGGTCGGGCCGAGGGTCGGACCGGACTGGGTCGTCGCCGGCGACGCCGCCGGCGCCATCAACCCCTTCAACGGCGAAGGCATCGGCTACGGGTACGAGACCGGCCGCCTGGCCGCCGAGATCGTCGCCGCGTCGCTCGCCTCCGGCGATCTGTCCCGCCTCGAGGACTACGAGTACCGCCTGCAGGCCGAGTACGGCCGCTATTACGCCGTTGCCCGGTCGTTCGTGAAGGCGATCGGCAACCCGAGGCTGATGCGCGCCTGCGTCGGCAGCGGCATGTACGCGAAGCCCGTCATGGAGTGGATGCTCCGGATCATGGCGAACCTGACACGACCGGACCTTGCCGGGCCGCCGGAGGCGATCTATGACACCCTTGCGGGGCTGTCCCGTGCCGTCGAGCGTCGACGTCGGCAGCGCTCGGGGTTGGCGGCGCCGGCCGGCCGCTGACGCAGCCGCTCGATCTTCCGTCCCGCGGCCGACGCGTCACGACACATGGCGGGGCATGTCTGCAGAATCCGTGACGCGTCAGTCCGCTTGCGCGACGACTTCATGTGCCGCCTCGGCGGCGGCCTCGACCGTGCGGTCGATGTCGTCGTCCGTGTGCGCCAACGAGCAGAAGCCGATCTCGTACGCGCTCGGCGCCAGTGCCACCTTGCGCCGGAGCATCGCCCGGAAGAACGGCGGGTACCGCCCGGTCGAAGCCGAGCGGACGGCGTCGTCGTAGTTGCGGACCGGCATGCCGTCGTCCGTGAAGAAGATCGAGAAGAGCGTGCGATACACCGGCACCTCGACCGGCAGTCCGGCGCCTCGGATCGCCTCGAGCAGGCCGGCAGCGAGCCGCGCCACCCGCCCCGACAGCGCCTCGTAGTCGGGCTCCTTAAGGAGGCCGAGCACGGCGAGGCCGGCGGCGGTCGCGAGCGGGTTCCCCGACAACGTCCCGGCCTGGTAGACGCGCCCCGCAGGCGCCAGGTGCTCCATCACGTCACGCCGCCCGCCGAGGGCGGCGAGCGGCAGCCCTCCACCGATCACCTTGCCGAAGGTGAAGAGGTCGGGACGCACCCCGAACAGCTCCGAGGCACCCGCTCGGGACAACCGGAACCCCGTGATGACCTCGTCGAAGATGAGCAGAGTACCTGCCGCGTCGCACGCCTCCCGGAGACCTTCGAGGAAGCCGGGCGGCGGCACGACGAGGCCCATGTTGGCGGCGACGGGCTCGACGATCACGCAGGCGACGTCCTCGTCGACCTCTGGGACGACTCCGTAAGGCATGACGAGCGTGTCGGCGACAGCCGCCGGCGTCACGCCGTCGGAGCCCGGCAGCCCGAGCGTCGCCACTCCGCTCCCACCGGCGGCGAGCAACCCGTCGCTGTGGCCGTGGTAGCACCCGGCGAACTTGACGATGCGAGGCCGCCCCGTGACGCCGCGAGCGAGGCGAACGGCCGTCATCGTCGCCTCGGTCCCCGAGGACACGAGCCGTACCTCGTCACAGCCCGGGACGGCGCTCGTGATCGCCTCGGCAAGCAGGACCTCGCCTTCGGTCGGCGCCCCGTACGTCGTGCCTCGTTCCGCCGCCGCCTGAACGGCCCTCACGACGGCGGGGTGGGAGTGGCCGAGGATGGACGCGCCCCAGCTCTGCACGTAGTCGAGGTACTCGTTCCCATCGGCATCGGTGACGTAGGCACCCCTCGCCGAGGCGACGAAGTACGGGGTGCCGCCGACCGAGCCGAACGCCCGCACCGGCGAGTTGACCCCGCCCGGTGTCACCCGAAGCGCCCGGTCGAACAGGTCGCGACTGCGCCGGCCGAGCATTTCCGCCTCACTCCGGCCGGCGGGCGCTCCGACGGTCTCAGTCATGCCGCTCAGGCACCGAGCAGCTCCGCCACCCTCGCCGAGAAATACGTCAGCACGAACGAAGCACCCGCCCGCTTGATCGCCGTGAGCTGCTCGAACATGACGGCATCAGCGTCGATCCAGCCGCGCTCGGCGGCGGCCTGCACCATCGAGTACTCACCGCTCACGTGGTAGGCGGCCACCGGCACGCCGACCTCCTCGCGCACGGCAGCCAGCACGTCGAGATACGTCACCGCAGGCTTGACCATCACCATGTCGGCACCTTCGGCGACATCGAGGCGGGCCTCAGTCACGGCCTCAGCTGCGCTCCGGCGCCAGTCCTGCTGGTACGACTTCCGGTCGCCGCCGCCTGAGATCCGGACGTCGGCGGCATCGCGGAACGGCCCGTAGAGCGCCGAGGCGTACTTGGCCGAGTAGGCGAGGATCGCCGTCTCGCCGTGCCCTGCGCCGTCGAGCGCGGCACGGATCGCCGCCACCTGGCCGTCCATCATCCCGCTCGGCGCGACGACGGCTGCACCGGCATCGGCCTGCGCGACCGCCGCCTCGGCGTACCGATCGAGGGTGGAGTCGTTGTCGACGCTGCCGTCCTGGCGGAGCAGCCCACAGTGGCCGTGATCGGTGTACTCGTCCAGGCACAGGTCCGCCATGAGGGCGATGTCGTCGCCCACGGCGGAGCGAAGCTCCCGGAGCGCCACCTGCACGATGCCGTCGGGATCGGACGCACCCGACCCAGCAGCGTCCTTGTGCGCCGGCACGCCGAAGAGGATGAGGGCGGGGATGTGGAGGGAGGCGAGGTGTTTCGCTTCGGCGACGAGCGAGTCGACCGTGTGCTGGACGACGCCGGGAAGCGAGGCCACCGGAGCCGGTTCGTCGATCCCCTCGCGCACGAACAACGGCGCGACGAGGTCGTCGGTTGTGATCGCGGTGTCGGCGACGAGCCGACGGAGAGCATCCGAGCCACGCAGGCGGCGCATGCGGCGCGCCGGGAAGGCCATGGCCAGAGCGTACCGGGCGAGTCCCGCTCAGCCTTTGGCACGCTGGGCGGCGTGTGCGGCCAGGCCAGCGACGAGCGCCTCGATCGAAGCCTCCGATGCTTCGACGTCGACGTGGAGACCATGCACGCGGGCCGTGGCGGTCGTTACCGGCCCGATAGATGCGACCACAGGAGGGACAAGATCCCGACCGTAGGCTCCGAGGAACCCTTCGACGGTCGACGACGACGAGAACGTGATCGCATGCGCGCTCTCGAGGAGCGAGGCGGTGTCCTCCCCCGGCTCGGGGTGCGTCGTGCGGTAGGCCTCGACGGTCTCGACCTCGTAGCCGAGTGCCCGGAGGCCGTCGCGGAGCGCATCCCTCGCTCCCGCCGCCTGGGGCAGGAGCACGCGGGTGCCTGGTGGATCGGCCGGCCCGAACGCCTTCACCAGCTCCTCGGCCACCGCGACGGAGGGCACCAGATCGGCCTTCAAGCCGCGCGCCGACAGAGCGGCCGCCGTCGCCCTTCCCACCGCAGCGACCTTCACACCCCCGAGCACACGGGCGTCGGTGAGCCGGCCGAAGGTGCGCTCCACGGCGTTCGCGGAGGCGAAGGCAACCCAGCCGAAGGAGTCGAGTCGCGCGAGCGCCGTGTCGAGCGCCCTCCCGCCATCGGCAGGGTCCACGATCTCGATGGTCGGCACCTCGATCGGCTCCGCCCCCGCGTCTCGCAGGAGCTCGACCAAGCCCGACGCTTGCGCCAGGCTCCGGGTGACGACGACACGCCAGCCGGAGAGCGGTCGCGCTCCGAACCGCGCCGTGTCGAGTGCCGCCACACCGATGCCGCTGACGATCGGTGCCCCCGCCCCGAACGGCTCGAGGAGTGACCTGGCGCCCGACTGATCGAGGACCAGTTTGGCGAGCGCGGCCCCGACCATTCGAGGATCCGCACCGGTCATCGACTCGCGCACGATCGTGTGGCCGTCGAGGGAGGCGATCATCGCATCGAGTGTGATCCGGCCATCCTCGTCGACTCGGCAATATGCGCCGACCGGGAGCTCGCATCCGCCCCCGACGGCCGCCAGGTACGCCCGCTCAGCCTCGAGCCCGCGCCGGCTCGGGGCGTCGTCGACGGCTGCGAGCAATGACGCCACGTCCTCGTCATCCGGCCGAGCGCAGACCGCGATGGTCCCCTGCCCGACCTGCGGAAGCATGGTGAGCGGAGAGAGGATCTCAGCCGCCTGGTCGGACAGCCCGAGCCGCGCCAGTGCTGCGGCCGCCACCACGACCGCACCCCCGGTCGGGAGTTTCGACAGTCGGGTGCCGATGTTCCCGCGGAGCTCGACGAAGGTCAGCCCGGGTCGCATCCAGGCCAGCTGAGCCCGGCGCCGGACCGAGCCGGTCGCCACCTTCGCCCCGGGCCGCAACTCGGCCAGCCGGCAGCCGACGAGCGCGTCGCGCGGATCGCCGCGCGGCGGCACGGCGACGATGGGCAGCACGGGTGCCGACGCCGGCAGGTCCTTCGCGGAGTGGACGGCTGCGTCGGCCCGTCCCTCGAGGACGGCGCGCTCCACGTCCTTGACGAAGATCCCCTGGCCGCCGACCTCGTGGAGGGGCAGGTTCTGCGTGCGGTCACCTGCGGTCTCCACGATCACGAGCTCTGTCTCGACCTGCCCGCCAAGCGAACGATCGACGAGCTCGCGGACGATCTCCGCCTGCTTCAGCGCAAGAGGGCTGCCCCGCGTCGCGAACCGAAGCGTCCGCCGCCGGGTCCCCGGGGTCAAAGGCGCCGGAGGGCTCAAAGGTCGAACAGCGCCCGCAGCGCCTCGGCGAGGCGCTCGCCCCGGGGCGAACCGGCCGCGTCCTTCACTCGGACCGTCGGGTCGTGGAGCAGCTTGGCGACGAGGCGGCGGGTCAGCGTCTCGACGAGCTCCCGGTCTGCCGGGTCCATGGTGCCGAGGCGCGCGGCATAACGGTCGAGCTCCGCCTGGCGCACCGCCTCGGACCTGTCCCGCAGAGCAGCGATCACGGGAGCGGCGAGCCGGCCGGCAGCAGTCGTCCGGTATCGCTCGAGCTCCTCTGCCAACAGCGTCCGCACCGCGGGCACCTCTGCTGCTCGGCTCGCCATCTGCTCTTCGGCGTAACGGCGCACGTCTTCGACGTCGAGCAGCTCCACTCCCGGGATGCCGGCGACGGCAGGGTCGACGTCGCGGGGTACGGCCGCGTCGACGATCACCACCTTGCCGCCCGGAAGAGCGCCCCCGCGCTGCGCGTCGCGCCCGAGCCGCACTCTCCGGTGGAAGATCGGCTCGAGCCGCTCGCGGGAGAGGATCACGTCCCCGGCCGCCGTCGAGGTCAGCACGACGTCGGCGACCTCGAGCTCGTCCGGCAAAGCGTCGAGCGACACCGCACGACCGGCGACGAGGTCGGCCACCGACCGTGCGCGGTCCGCCCCCCGGTTCGCCACGACGACCTCGCCCGTCAGATCGCTCCGCCCCGACAGGGCCTTCACGATGCCCGCTCCCATCTCGCCCGCACCGATGACGAGCACCCGCCTGCCGTCGAAGCCGAGCGCGTGGTCAGCGGCGAGCTCGACGACGGCGTGGGCGAGCGACGTGGTGCCGCGCTGGATGGCGGTCTCGGTCCGAGCACGCTTGCCGGCCTCGACGGCGTGGCGAAACAGCGGCCCGAGCACCGGACCGGCCGCCTGCTCGGCACGGGCCTGCTCCGCGGCGTCCCGCACCTGGCGCAGGACCTCCCCCTCCCCGAGCACCGGCGAGTCGATGCCTGCCGCGACCTCGAACAGGTGCAGGACGGCTGCATCGTCGTACCAGCAGACGAAGCTGCCACCCAGCTCGAACGACCCACCGCCGGCCTCAGGGCGGCGCTCTCCTTCGGCCGGGTCGGCCGGCTCCAGCCCGTGTGGGCCGAACAGGCTGTCGCCTGTGCGGCCGCGTATCCAGCCCTCGATGTCGGACAGACCATCGTGGAACCGCTCCACGACCGCGTAGATCTCGGTGCGCATGCACGTCGAGAGCACGACCGCCTCGCTCACCTGTGGGCTGTCGGTGAGCTCCTTCAACATCTTCGGGAGGTCGCGCTCGGAGACGGCGACCTTCTCGAACAGCTCGAGCGGCGTGTCCCTCTCGTGGACCCCGACTACGACGACTGGCACTTGCCGTGAACCTCTCCTCTGACGACGCGCGTGCCCGGCGATCCGGTGGCGAGCCGGGTTCGCACCCGGGTGCCAGGGACTTCGGACGACGAGCGTAGCGAGTCCGGCCCTCCGGGACTGCGCGAACTGCCAGGTCAGAACCGATCCGCCTCCTCGACCACCAGCGTCTGGCCGTTCAGGGCTCCGTTGACCTCCTCGGGGGCGCTCCTGACGCCCCTGTCGAGCGGGTTGTCGAGCGGGTTGTCGAGCGAGCTGACGACCGGGCTCACGCCGGAACCCGCCGGCGGCCCCGGCGAGCGCCTCGCCTGCGCGCTCCGCAGCGCCACCGATGCGCCATCGCGCGTCGCCACTGCCTCCGGATGTGCCTGATAGAACGCCAGCACCTGGAGCTCTGCCGAGAAGTCGACGTGGCGAACCTGGACGTCCGCCGGCACCACCAGCACCGCCGGCGCGAAGTTGAGGATCGCTCCGACTCCGCCCATCACCAGTTGATCGGCCACCTCTTGGGCCGCAGATGCCGGAGTCGTGACGATGCCGACCGAGACGCCGTTCAACCCGCAGAAGCTCGGCAGCTCCGAGATGTGGCGCACCGGCAGCCCGCGCACCTCCTCGCCGACGGTCTCCGGGGCGTTGTCGAAGAGGCCGACGAGCCGGAACCCGCCGCTCGCGAACCCTTGCGAGCGCGCGAGCGCGTGGCCGAGGTGTCCCATTCCGACGATCACGACAGGTCGATCCTGGTCGGTGCCGAGCTCACGCTGGATCTGACCGAGCAGGTAGTCGACGTCGTAGCCGGTTCCGGGTGTGCCGTAGGTCCCGAAGTGCGACAGGTCCTTGCGCACCTTCGCCGCGTTCACACCGGCCGCGCCGGCCAGCTCAGCAGACGAGACGGTCGAGACCCCGCGTGCCGAGAGCTCGAGCAGCACGCGCTGGTAGATCGGCAAGCGGATCACGGTCGGTTCGGGGATCCGCCTGCCGAAACGCTCGGGCATGGCGGTGATGGTAACGACCTCGTGCATTCGCTCACAAAACCGCAAACCGCACGGCCTCCGGCCGCCTGCGCCGCTACCCCACCACCCGCCGGAGCACCTTGCCCTGCAGTCCGTGAGGCAGCTCGCGCACGAAGGTCACCTGCGACGGGCACTTGTAGCGGGCGAGGTGCTGCGAACAGCGACGCATCAGGTCCTCGGCCGTGATGCCGCTCGGAACTTCGTCCCCTTCCGGCCAAATCGAAGGGTCGGGCACGACGAAGGCTCGGACGGACTCACCGTGCTCCTCGTCGGGGATACCGACCACGGCGGCTTCCGCCACCCCCGGGCACTCGGCGAGCACCTGCTCGACCTCTCCGGGGAAGACGTTGAACCCGGAGACGATGATGAGGTCCTTCTTGCGGTCGACGATCGTGAGCGTCCCGTCGTCTGCCATGGCAGCCACGTCGCCGGTGTGCAACCAGCCCCTGCGGTCGAGCGCGGCGCTCGTGGCGGCAGGGTCCTCGAAGTAGCCCGCGAAGACGTTCGGGCCGCGCACGAGGACCTCGCCGGGATCGCCCGGCTCGACGTCCTCACCGTCGGCGTCGACGACCCGCACTTCGACACCTGGGAGCGGCACTCCCACCGAATGCACGTCGCGCCGGCCTGCGAGGTCAGGGAAGGTCACCGTGGGCGACGCCTCTGTGAGCCCATACCCCTGCCAGATCGGCACGCCGAAGCGCCGCTCGAAACGATCCGCTGTCGCCGCATCGAGCGGCGCCGCCCCGGAGCAGGCCAACCGAACCGAGCGCAGCTCGTCCCCGGTCGCCTCGGGAAGGTCAGCGAGGGCGGCAAAGAGCTGGGGTACTCCGGCGAGGATCGTCACCCGCTCCGATTGGATCGTCTCCAGCGCCGAAGCCGCGTCGAAACGCTCGACGAGCACGAGGCGGCCACCGACAAACATCTGCACTCCGAGCACCGCGTTGAGACCGAGGATGTGGAACGGCGGCACGACGAGCAGGCTGATGTCGTCGGACGTCGCTGCGAGGCCGACGCGCAGCTCGACCTGCTCGATGTTGGCGAGGAGGCTCCCGTGGGTGAGGATGGCCGCCTTCGGCGACCCGGCGGTCCCGGATGTGAACAGGTAGGCAGCCTCGTCGTCGGGCTCACGCTCGCAGACCGGAGCGACCTCGGCCGCCCCTTCGGCGAGCTCGGCCGCTCCACCCGCTGCTGCTGCGGCGGTGCCGTCCACCTCGCCCACGCCGAGGACCTCGTGGCCGAGCTGGCGCAGGTCCTCCACTACGCCCGTGCCCGACGCTGCAGCCTCGCTGCCGGCGAGCACGACCGACGCCCGGACCGTTCGAAGCTCGCGGTCGAGCTCGGTGGGAGGGCTGCTCGGGTTGAGGGGAACCGAGACCGCACCGTGGCCGAGTGCTCCGAAGTAAGCGACCGCGAACTCCGGGGTGCCGCCGAGCAGGAGCGCCACACGGTCCCCGGGCTCGAGACCCTGCTCGGCGCACCAGCCCCTCACGGCGGCACAACGCGCTCGCAGCTCGCCGTAGGTGACGTCCTCGCCGTTGAAGCGGAACGCGACGCCGGACGCGTCATGACGCTCGATGATCTGGGCGAGATTCACGGCTCGAACTACCCTCCGGAGCCCTTCGGCGACTCCTCGACGGGCGCGGCCTCGGCGCGCCGGGCCGCAACCCTACACAAGCAGCCCGACTCCTCGCCCGGACAGCGTCTCGACCGGACGATCTCGTCCGGCGCCCCCGACGGTGAGCTGAGTGCGGAGCGAAGCGAGCGGACCGAGGAGCGGGCTCAGCCCGCTTCGGTGAACTGGCTCGACAGGTAGCTGTTCACGTCCTCTTCCCGGAGCCGGTAGGACTTACCAACCCTCACGGCAGGTAGCTGGCCCGAGTTGATGAGTCGGTACACGGTCATGCTGGAGACGCGAAGCAGCTGCGCCACCTCCGCGACTGTGTAGAACTTCGCCTTCGAGTAATCGATTGTCGTCAGATCCATCACCCCTCTCCGCCTGGATGCCATGGTACGCCAATGTTGCTGGAGTGAAAAGTGGTTCTTGCGTGGCGGGTGTGACAACGGGATCCGAGCCCCGGACAGGTGCGGGGCGAACCCCTCCCGAGGGGATGCGTCAACGACCGGGCAAAGCGCGCGCAAAGGGCGCGGAAGCGCTCAGTGAGTCTGTTGTCCCAGCTCACGTGACCTTGCAGTGGCGGCGGCGACAGCCTCGACGACCGCCGAGCGGAAGCCGGCGCGTTCGAGCTCGCGGAGTGCCGCGGCCGTCGTGCCCCCCGGCGAGGTGACCCTCGCCCGCAGGTCCTCGGCCGTGTCGCCGAGCTCGCTCATCATGCGGGCCGTTCCGAGCAGCGTCTGGATGGCGAGCAGCCGGCTGACCTCGCGATCGAGGCCCTGGAGCACTCCGGCCTCGATCAGGGCTTCGGTGAGCACGAGCACGTAGGCGGGCCCGGATCCGGACAGGCCCGTCACGGCGTCGAGCAATGGCTCGGGGACCCGGGCTACGACACCGAACGCCGACAGCACCGCCTCGGCCCAGCTGTAGTCCTCCTCGGTGGCAGTCGGTCCGCCGGCGAGCCCGGAGGCTGCCGCTCCGACCACCGCCGGGAGGTTCGGCATCGCCCGCAGGACGACGGCGCTTTCGCCGAGATGGAATTGCAGGACCGAGATCTTCACGCCGGCGACGATGGAGACGACGCGATTGATCCCCTGCTTGCGCATCATCTCCGTGGCCTCGGGCGCGTCCGGTGGCTTGACGGCGAGCACAGCCGAGCCGGCGGGCACGACATCGCCCGAGACCTCGACGTCGGGGAATCGATGCTGCAGATCTGCTCTCGCCGCCTCGTACCGCTCGGCGATGGCGATCTCCGACGGCTCGATCCAGCCGGACCGGAGGAGGCCGCTGACGAGCGCGCGGCCCATGCGGCCACCGCCCACGACGCAGAGGCGGGTCACGTCAGCATTCGACGAGCGTCCGGTGGGAGAGCTCCGAGTAGAGCTGCGACAGCCTGCCCGCGGCCGTGCCCCACGTGTAGCCGGCGGCCATCTCCGCGCCGGCCTGGCCGAGCCGTCTCCGCAAAGCGTCGTCCACGACGATCTCCGCTACACGCTCGGCGAACCCGGCGGCATCGCCCGGCTCGACGAGGAAACCTGTCTCGCCGTCCTCGACCAGTGTGGTCAGCCCGCCGACGGAGGCGGCGACGACCGGGATGCCGCAGGCCGACGCTTCGAGGGCGACGAGCCCGAAGGACTCCGAGCGGGACGGCACGATGCAGCAGTCGGCTGCGCGGTAGTACGTCGACAGGAGCTCGTGCGGCTGCGGAGGGTAGAAACGCACCCGGTCCCCGAGCCCACGCTGGCCAACGAGCTGGTGCAGCGTGGCGACCTCCGCCTCGCCCATCGGGCCGCTCGGACCGCCGACGATCACGAGCCTCGCGTCGTCGTGCCCGGCGTCGTGCAGCTCGGCCAGCGCGTTCACCGCCACGTCGGCACCTTTCAACGGCTGGATCCGGCCGACGTAGAGCAGCAGCGTCCCGGATCCCTCCAGCCCGAGAGCGCGCCGCGCGTAAGCACGGTCTCCCGGCGAGAAGAACGCGTGGTCGACTCCGAGCGGGACGATCTCGATGCGACCGGGGTTGGCTCCGTACAACTCGACCAGCTGGTCGAGCTCGACGCTGCAGGAGGCGCAGAGGGCGTCCGAGCAGCCGATCACCGCCGCCTCGTACCGGGACCGCCGGCCGGAGGCCACCTCCGCAGCTTCCTCGGGACTCGCCTCGGCCTTCACGCGGTCGAGGGTGTGGAACGTCGAGACGAGCGGCAGGTCGAGCCGGTGCTTGATCTCGTGGCCGACGACACCCGAGAGCCAGTAGTTGGCGTGGACGGCACCGGGCATCTCGTCGGGGTCGCCGAAGTATGAGTCGGCGGGGAAGGTCCGGCGCGGGGTGCATCCGGTGAGGTGTGCGATCACGCCTTCTGTGAACTCCTCGAGGTGCTCGAAGAGGAGCTCCTTCGGCACGTGGGATGCCGGACCTGCTCGTACGTGATGGACGGCGAAGCCCGGCTCGACGAAGACCGTGTCGGGAAGCTCTGCGTCGTATCTGCGGGTGTAGACGTCGCAGAAGATCCCGGCGTGGGCGAGCGCGGAGGACAGCTCTTTCACGTAGACGTTCATGCCGCCCCCGTCGCCCGTCCCCGGTTGTGCGAGCGGGGAGGTGTGCAGCGAGAGAACCGCGAGCCTCCGCATCGTCGGCAGACTACCGAGGCCGCCGCGGCTGTTGAACGTGAGGATCCTCCGCCGCCTCACCGGGCATGGCGGTGCCGGACCCATCCGTGCCGTTCGCATCGGCCTCGGGCGCCGGCGCGTCGGGGTCGGCGGTCTCGTCCGGCACGTCCATGTAGCCGTTCTCGTGCCGAAACGACACGTAGATCCGCACGAGCGCCTCGCGCTGGTAGGCATCGAGAAAGGGATCGGTCCGGATGCGGCGGACGAGGTCCTGGTCGTCGGAGTCGGCGTCGAGGATGCCGGCGCGGACGTACAGCGTCTCGGCCGACAGCTGCAGCCCCTTCGCGATCTGCTGGAGCACTTCCGCCGAAGGCTTTCGCAGGCCTCGCTCGATCTGTGAGAGGTAGGGGTTGGAGATGCCGGCGATCTGCGAGAAGCGCCGCAGCGACAGGCGGGCGGTCTCGCGCTGCTGGCGGATGAACTCGCCGAGGTCTGCCCAGCGGTCGGGGATCTCTTTCATGACGCTTGTGGAACGCGCACCCCGGCCTCAGGTGAGGAGGCTGTCGGGATCGGCCGCGCCGGACTTGTAGCGGTCCACGATGGTGGCCTGTATGGCGTCGATGCGCTCGTGCAGGACCCTCCGCTTGCTCGAGAGCGTCGTCTCCTCGTCACGGAGGCGCTCGAGCACCGCGCCGAGCTCGCTGTCGCCGAGCGTGCAGAGGTTGGCCCCCGGCAGCAGCTCGCCGGGTGCAACGTGCCCCTCGTCGTGGGAGAGCACCTGTGCGAGCAGCACCTCGAGCGGCACGTCGTGCTGCAGGTCCATCATCTCGGCGACCGCCGGCATCGTGTGGACGGAGCTGTGCGCCGGCTCTGTCAGGCTGGCCGTGGCGGAGGAGAGGATCGTCGGGAGCTCGTCCACGAGGCGGCCGATGTCGCTGCGACCACCGTCACGGCGGATCTCGATCTCGGCGAGCACGAGGTCGATCTCGCCCTGAAGGACGCGCCGGAGGTAGGACAACACGACTTCGGCGCGCTGGCAGTCGTCCCGCCGGGCGCGGAGCTCCGTCACCGGTGCCGCCTCGAGGCCGTCAAGGTAGGACGGAGCGCACAGCTCGCTCAGGTGATGTGCTGTGAGACTCATGGCGTCATCCCGCCCCGATTCCTACGGTTACCTGCGACTGCGCCCATCGTACCTGCCCCGGCGGGTGATCGACCCCGCCCGTGCGGACGGGTGGTAGCGGTACACCGCGCGCCCGAGGACGGCGCGCCGATCCACCGGGCCGAACTCGCGCGAGTCGCGACTCGGGCCCTCGTTGTCCCCCCGGACCTCGATCGACGTGGCATGAAGACGCGAGACGCGCTTCACGAGGACCCGGTCCGGCAGCTCCGGGTCGCGGAACACCACGAGGTCGCCGAGCTCGAGCACGGGCCAGCGCACGGCGACGAGGCGATCTCCCGGCGCGAGCTCGGGGACCATCGAGACACCCGAGACGGTCACGCGCGTGACAGGACGGACGCGCCTCCACCACGCGACGGCGGCAGCCAGGACGGCGGCGGCGGAGACAATTCGCACTCCGGTCGACCCCCGCGGGCGGGGCAGAATCCGCGCACCCCCCCGATAGGGTGACTCCCGAATCGACCGAACCCCATCCTGACGAAGGAGACACGCCAATGTCGTTCACCTCCAGAGTGCTCTCGAGCCTCGACCGCTGGAGCGAGCCGCTGACGGCCCATGCCCACTGCGACCTGCCGTGCGGCGTGTACGACCCGGCGCAGGCCCGTATCGAAGCAGAGTCGGTGAAGGCCTGCATGGAGAAGTTCAACGGGTCGGACGACCCGGTGTTCCGCGAGCGGGCCGTGTTCATCAAGGAGGAGCGGGCGGACCTCGTGAAGCACCACCTCTGGATCCTCTGGACCGACTACTTCAAGCCCGAGCACGTCGAGAAGTACCCGGAGCTGCACGACCTGTTCTGGAAGGCGACGAAGGCGGCCGGCGACTCGAAGAAGACGAACGACGTCGGCGTGGCCGAGCGGATGCTCGCCAACATCGGCGAGATCGACCGCATCTTCTGGGAGACCAAGAAGGCCTGAGGCGGCCCTCAGCCTCCTGAGACCGGCGGGAGGACGGCCACCTCGTCGGCATCGCCGACGGGCTGATCGGGTTCTGCGAACTCCCCGTTCACCCAGATCGCGCTGATCTCGATCACCTGGGCCAGCCGGTCGCCGAACCGTGCGGCCGCGCCTCTCAGCACCTCCGCGACGGTCGACCCGTCGACCTCCGCCTCCCGGCAGCCGGCCGCGTCGCGTGCCTGCGCGAAGAAGCGCACCTTCGCCACCGCTCAGCCGCCGCCAGTCGAGCACCGAGCGCAGAGTGAGCGCTGCGGCTCGAGCTCGAGATCCGCGTCGTCGATCGGCCTGCCGCACGACGAGCAGCGGCCGTAGCTGTTCTCCTCGAGCCTCTCGAGCGCTGCCTCGACCTCCGCGAGGCGACGCTCGGCGGCAGTGAGGTCGAGCGGCGGCTGTTCGCCGGTCGCCTGTCCGGTGGCCGCATCGTCGCTCATCGACCGGATGGTATCGGTGAGCACGCCACCCTCGGGGGCGATAGAACGGATGCCGTGCCAATAGCCACCATCAACCCTGCAACGGGCGAGACCGTGAAGACGTTCGAGCCCTATGACGACGCCGAGATCGAGCGGCGCCTTGCCCTGGCCGACGAGGCCTTCTCCCGGTACCGCACGACGTCGTTCGCCGAGCGGTCCGAGCTCGTGAACAAGGTGGCCGATCTCCTCGACGCGGACCTCGAGGACCTCGCCCGCACGATGGTCGTCGAGATGGGCAAACCCATCGAACAGGCCAAGGCAGAGGTGAAGAAGTGCGCCGGCGGCCTGCGCTGGTTCGCCGAGCACGCCGAGTCGCTCCTCCGGGACGAGGACGTTCCCGGTACGGCGGCCAAGCGGCGCTCGTTCGTCACCTACCAGCCCCTCGGACCGGTGCTCGCGGTCATGCCGTGGAACTTCCCGCTCTGGCAGGTCTTCCGTTTCGCGGCGCCGACGTTCATGCTCGGCAACGTCGGGCTGTTGAAGCACGCCTCCAACGTGCCGCAGACGGCGCTCTACCTGGAGGACGTGTGCCGCCGGGCGGGCATGCCCGAGGGCGTGTTCCAGACGCTGTTGATCGGTTCCGACAAGGTCGAGAGGATCCTTCGCGACAAGCGCGTGAAGGCGGCGACGCTGACCGGTAGCGAGGGCGCAGGGCGCTCGGTCGCGAGCATCGCCGGCCGTGAGATCAAGAAGACCGTGCTCGAGCTCGGCGGCTCCGACCCCTTCATCGTCATGCCGTCGGCAGACCTCGCCCGCGCCGTCGAAGTCGGCGTGAAGGCGCGGGTCCAGAACAACGGCCAGTCCTGCATCGCAGCCAAGCGCTTCATCGTGCACGAGCAGATCGCGGACGAGTACATCGAGCGTTTCGCCGACGCGATGGCAAGGCTCACCGTCGGTGACCCGCTCGACCCGGCGACCGACGTCGGGCCGCTCGCGACGCCGTCCGGCCGCGACGAGATCGCCGAGCAGGTGGAGGACGCCGTCTCGAAGGGAGCCAAGCTCCTCTGCGGCGGGGAGCGCATCGACGGCCCCGGCTGGTTCTATCCGCCGACTGTCCTGAGCGAGCTGACCGAGGACATGCGGGTCTACCGCGAGGAGGTCTTCGGGCCGGTGGCGCTCTTCTTCCGCGTCGGCGACATCGAAGAGGCCATCGCCATCGCGAACGACTCCGACTTCGGGCTCGGCTCGAACGCCTGGACCGAGGACGAGGCCGAGCAGCTCCGCTTCATCGAGGGCATCGAGTCCGGCATGGTCTTCATCAACTGGATGACGACCTCCTACTACGATCTGCCCTTCGGCGGCGTGAAGAACTCCGGCTACGGCCGCGAGCTGGCCGCCCCGGGCATCAGGGAGTTCGCCGTCACGAAGACCGTCTGGGTCGACTGAACCGACCAGCCCGGTTCAACCGGCCTTCGCCGAGGTCACTCGGCGTCGGACCACCACCGCCGGGACGAGACGACCTCGAGGCCGGGCGAGGACCACACGAGCCGCTCGACTGCGTCGAGCTCGTCGGTCACCACCTTCGCGGCTGCTGCCACCGCCGCCACTTCGAGGAGCGTGCGCTGGTGGAGGTCCTGGTAGCCGACCTCGGCTATGGCGACCCGGTAGCGCGCTCGTGAGGAGTCGACGATGGGGCGGAGGAGCGCACGTTTCTCCTTGAGGGAGCGGCAGGACGGAAAGTGGAGCTCGATCTCGAGGGCGCCGATCATCCCTGCCGATGGTACGTGGCACCATCGCGACATGGAGAGGGGCCCGACCATCGAGACGGACCGACTGCTGCTGCGGCGCTGGCGAGAGAGCGACCTCGCGCCCTTCGCCGCCATGAACGCAGACCCGGAGGTCATGGAGTACTTCCCAGGCGCCCTCGACCGGGACCGGTCCGACGCACTGGCGAGGGCCGCCGACGACTCCTTCGAGCAGAACGGCTACGGGCTCTGGGCCGTCCAGGTGAAGGACGGAGAGCCCTTCATCGGGTTCGTCGGGCTGCACCACGTCTCGAACGACATCCCGGTGCGAGGCTCGACCGAGGTCGGCTGGCGCCTCGCCCGCTCGGCCTGGGGCAAGGGATACGCCCCTGAGGCCGCGCAGGCCGGCCTGAGCTTCGGCTTCGAGAAGTGCGGGCTCGGCGAGATCGTGTCGTTCACGTCACTCCTCAACGAGCGGTCGCAACGGGTGATGCAGAAGATCGGCATGCACACCGACCCCGCCGACGATTTCGAGCACACCTCGCTCGATCCCGGCCACCCGCTGCGCCACCACGTGCTGTACCGCTTGACGGCCGAGGAGTGGCGGGCGGTGGCGGGCTAAGCCTGGCTAAGCCCTCGCTCGGGCCTTCGACCGCTGCGAGCGCGGCAGCCGGTTTCCCGGTGCGGAGTACATGTCCCGAGCCGGTTCCGGCTCCTCCTCCCACTCCTCGTCCTCGAGCTCGTCGTACTCGGCGTCGCTCGAGTGCGACTGGACGTAGCCCGTGTCGTTCCAGCCGGTGAGGACGAGCATGAACAGGGCGAACTGCAGGAGGTGGACGAAGGTGCAGTACAGGCAGAGGTGGTGGAGCTGGAGGAACTCGACGCTCACGAGGTACAGCACGAAACCCATCCCGACGACGTTCAGGGCCAGGCGTGCCTGAGCGAGCCGCATCGACGGTGAGCGCCAGGCGCGAGGAAGGGACATCACGGTCATGGCGACGAAGAAGAGGAGTCCCCACAGCGCGACGGGAACGCCGAGGACCATCGACTCCGGGCTCGTCGTGACAGCGCCGCAGTTGACGAAGCCGCCGGCGCCCTTGGACCCGAGCGGGCAGGTGTTGTTGATCGCGCCCTGGTCGAAGTAGTGCGCCCAGGTCAGGAACGCCGCCAGCCCGAGCCCGGCGAGCGAGACGAGCGTCGTCGCGATCGGACGCCAGCGTGTCATGTGCCCAGAGCCTAGAGCGCCTTCTCCGCCGACTTCACGAACGCCTGGCTGCAGATCGGGGGCTTGTTGTGGGTGGCCTCGCAGATCATCGCGATGTAGCGGTTCGCCGACGCGAGGACGGCCTGACCGATGCCCTGCTTCGGGACCTTGAACGAGTTCACGATCTGGGTCCAGCTCGCGTTCTGGAGGACGCTCGGGATGAAGAGGGCGCCCGACTCGAGGTACCTCCCGCCGAAGTCGATGAACGGGATGCCGGAGGCGTTGCCGCCGACGTAGGCCGCGCTGTCGTACTTGGTGACGAGAGCGCTGACAGCCTTCGAGGGGTTCTTCACGACGTAGTAGTTCCCGTTCTGGCAGACGTAGGCCGGGGGCGGGCTGGGGTTCGCGACCACGGAGCTCTGCACGCAGTGGTTGCTCAGCTGCTCGGTCGCGGAGAACACGATGTAGCGGCTCGAGTAGGTGGCCTTGGCGTACGTCAGCGTGTGGGTGCTGGCATAGGCGTCGAGGGGTGAGGACGCCGTCTGCTCGAGGCCGCTGAAGGTCCCGAACTTGCTGAGGGCGATGGTGAGCGGCCAGCGCGTGGCTGCGCAGTACGGGCAGTACTCCGAGCCGAAGTACGTGATGACGATCTTTCCGCCGCGGGTCTCAGGGCTGTTGACGAGGACGACCGTCGAGGTCGTCCCCTTCTTGCCGACCGGCGAGATGACGCCCGAGCCGCTCCCGGCAGCAGCGAGCTCGGAATTGGGGACGTTCGTGACGGCGCTGACGATGGCGGCCTTTGCGGGGAACGGAGCGATGTACGGGTCATGGCCCGTCACCCCGCTTCCGCTCAGCAACGAGAACACGATGATGATCACGGCCACCAGCACGACGAGCGTGCCGCCGAAGATGCCGGCCGTGCGTGTCGTCGAGCTGCCACCGCGCTGCGGGGTCCGGCGGCCTCCGCCACGGGCGGGAGGGCGACCACGGTTGCCGGACGAGCGAGTGCCCGGACCGCCACCCTGCTGCTGGACGCGCTCACGGGCACGGTCGGCGGCCGTCTGGCCCCGCGTCGCGCTTTCACCACCGCCAGAACGCGCCGAGGACGGCTTCCGGTTGCCGCTCGCGCCCTTGTTGCCGCTGCCGGTGCGGTTTCCGCCCGAGCGGTTGCCGCTTCCGCTGCTCGCCATGTCCGATGACTCCTCTGGGTGGTGTCGGGCGCCACGCGCGGCGGCACCGAAGCAAAGCGTACCGGCCAAGGCTACTTGTCCCCGAGGGGGCTGTCCGTCGGCACGGGGTGCTGCCAGCGAACTCCCAGCACACTATGAGCACCGCTTCAGCGTGCGCCCCCATCGCGTCCGCGTCGAGCACGTCGTCGCGCCCGCCGTCGACGACGGACTGAAGTTAACTTGAAGTCGAAGTCCCCGCGGCCTAGGGTTGACGCCGTGACCGCCTCCACGCTGCTGCCGATCGGGGAGGTGGTGGAGCGCACGGGTGTGGCGGCCTCAGCTCTGCGTTTCTATGAGAGCGAGGGCCTGATCGAGTCCGAGCGGTCGTCAGGCGGTCAGCGGCGGTACCACCGGGACATGCTGAGGCGGGTGGCGTTCGTGAAGGTCGCGCAGCGCGTCGGCCTCAGCCTCGAGGACATCCGGGAGGCGTTCTCGATGCTGCCGCGGGGCCGGACGCCGAGCAAGGCCGACTGGGCCCGCCTGTCGCGTGCATGGCGCCCGCGGCTCGACGAGCAGATCGCCGTGCTCGAAGCGCTGAGGGACCAGCTGGACTCCTGCATCGGATGTGGGTGCCTGTCCCTCCGGCGGTGTGCCTTGTACAACCCGGACGACCGGGCTCGCCTGCTCGGCCATGGTCCTCGCTACCTGCTCGGGGACTCGCCCGAGGCGGGGGGCGTGGGCGTGCCGGGAGAGGTCTGAGCAAGCGCTACAACTGCGTGGGGCAGAGGGCTGACGCCGGTCGGCTCCGGCGCACGAGGAGGTGCGACACCGGTCATGAAGGCGAGCCAGAGCGACAGCGAAGTCGATGCGCTCGACACCGGGGGCGAACACGAGGAGGTCGCCGGCATCTGGCGAAGGGGTTCGGGGCTGCGCGCGATCGTCGCCATCCACTCGACGGCGCTCGGTCCCGCGCTCGGAGGCACCCGCTTCCGCCCTTACCCGACGGTGGCGGACGGCCTCGCCGATGTGCTGCGGCTCTCGCGGGCGATGAGCTACAAGGCGGCGATGGCCGGGCTCGAGCTGGGAGGCGGGAAGGCCGTCATCCTCGGCGATCCGTCCGTGCTGCGGTCGCCGGGGTTGTGGCGGGATTACGGGGCGTTTCTCAACGGTCTCGGCGGGAGGTACTACACGGCTGAGGACGTTGGAACGTCGATCGCGGACATGGACGAGCTCGGCCGGCACACCCGTTTCGTGACCGGTCGCTCGGTCGAGGCCGGCGGTTCCGGCGACCCGAGCCCGGTCACGGCGTTCGGCGTGTTCCGTGCGATGCAGGCGGCGGCCAAGTCCCTCTGGGGCTCGGACTCGCTCGCCGGGCGGCGCATCGCCGTCAACGGAGTCGGAAAGGTGGGCGGCGCTCTGGCGGGCCTGGCAGCAGGCGACGGGGCGAAGCTCGTAGTCGCCGACGTCGATCAGTCCGCCGTGCGCCGGGTCGTGGACGCGACGGGAGCCACAGCGTCCGACCCGGGCGAGATCCACGCGACGGCCTGTGACATCTATGCCCCGTGCGCCCTCGGCGGTGCGCTCGACGACGAGACCGTTCCCGCGCTCGCATGCGAGGCCGTCGTCGGTGCTGCCAACAACCAGCTGGCGCGGCCCGAGCTCGCCGCGGTGCTCCGCGAGCGTGGCATCGCCTACGTGCCGGACTACGTCGTCAACGCCGGCGGCGTCATCAACATCGCCTACGAGCGCGACGGTGAGTACGACCCCGAGGCCGCACACGAACACGTGGCACGCATCTACGACACGGTCGTGGCTCTGTTCGACGAGGCGTCGAGGACCGGCGACACGCTCGAAGCGATCGCCGACCGGACCGCGGAGCAGCGCATCGCGGTCGCGGACGCCGCCCGTGCGGGAGGTTCGTCAACTCTAGGTTGACAACACCCGTGCGTCAACCTAGAGTTGACACATGACTCCAGGACCTGGCCTTGCCGACCTCATCGCCGTCGTCCGCTCCGATGCCGGGAGCGACGAGCCGCTCGCCCAGCTCGAGCACGCTGCCAGGACCGCGAGCGAGATCGAGCAGACTGCCGACGAGCTGCTCGGGCACTTCGTCGAGCAGTGCCGCCAGAGCGGGCACTCGTGGACCGAGATCAGCAGCGTCCTCGGCGTGAGCCGCCAGGCGGCCCACAAGCGCTTCACCGGTCCCCTGAGCAGCCAACCGGCTGCGTTCGAGCGCTTCACGCCGCGTGCCCGCCGCGTGCTGGAGGACGCCGCCACGACTGCGAAGGGGCTCGGTCATCCGTTCGTCGGGACCGAGCACCTCCTGGTCGCCCTCTTCGCGGACCCGGCGTCGATCTCGGCACAGGTGCTGGCGGAGGAGGGCCTGGACCGCGGTCAGGTGCTCGAACAGGTCACGGGGAAGATCCCGAAGGGGGAACCGCTCGGGCCGGAGCTTGCGACGCCGCTCACGCCCCGGGCGATGCAGACGTTCCGCCAAGCGGTCGAGGAGGCGCTCCAGCTCGGGCACAACTACATCGGCACCGAGCATCTCTTGCTGGCCCTCTTCGGCAACGACCAGTCCGTCGCCTATGCCGTGCTGGCAGACAGGGGCCTCTCCTACGACCGGACTGCCGAGCGGGTGGCGGCGAAGCTCGCCGCCTACACGCACAAGGCCTGAGCGGGGGTCAGGCTCGTTCGGAGAGGCGTTCCCGTTTCGCCTGGGCGGCGCGCCGGGCACGGGTCGCCTGGTCGAGCGTCACCTTGCGCAGCCGGACCTGAGCCGGCGTCACCTCCACGCACTCGTCCTCGCGGATGAACTCGAGCGCCTGCTCGAGCGACAACTGCCGGGGTGGGATCAACCGCACGAGCTCGTCGGCGGTCGAGCTGCGCATGTTCGTGAGCTTCTTCTCCTTCGTCGGGTTGACGTCCATGTCCTCTGAGCGGGCGTTCTCACCGACGATCATGCCTTCGTAGACCTCGACGCCCGCGCCGACGAAGAGGCTCCCCCGCTCCTGCAGGTTGAGGAGCGTGTAGGTCGTCGTCATGCCGCTGCGATCGGCCACGAGCGAACCGGTGGGGCGGGTGCGGAGCTCGCCGAACCACGGCTCGAGACCGTCGAAGACATGGTGCAGCACGCCGGTGCCGCGCGTCTCGGTCATGAACTCGGTGCGAAAGCCGATGAGGCCGCGGCTCGGCACCCGGTAGTCCATGCGCACCCAGCCCGTGCCGTGGTTGACCATCTGCTGCATCCGCCCCTTGCGGAGCGCCAGCAGTTGGGTGACCACGCCCATGAAGTCCTCGGGGACGTCGATCGACACGTGCTCGACGGGTTCGTGCAGCCTGCCGCCGATCTCGCGGGTGACGACCTGCGGCTTGCCGACGGTCAGCTCGAAACCTTCCCGCCGGAACGTCTCCACGAGAACCGCCAGCTGGAGCTCCCCGCGCCCCTGTACCTCCCAGGTGTCGGGCCGGTCCGTCTCGTTGACGCGGAGGGACACGTTCCCGACGAGCTCGGTGTCGAGGCGGCCCTTGAGCAGGCGAGCCGTCAGCTTGGTCCCGTCCCGGCCCGAGAGCGGCGAGGTGTTGATGCCGATCGTCATGGCGAGGCTCGGCTCG
>JAJYGM010000139.1 GCA_021785095.1 Actinomycetes bacterium | reverse complement strand
GGAGCCGGTTGCAGGCGATCCGGCCCTGGGCGAGAGCGACGAGATCGCCGTCATCCCCCCTGTGTCGGGTGGTGCATAGGTCGGGCGGCGCGCAGGGCGACCGGTCAGGGGGCGACTGGCGCGCAGGGCGACCGGTCAGGGGGCGACTGGCGCGCAGGGGGCGCGTCCGTGGCAGCATCGAGGTCGCGGCGGTGCGAAGATGACGGAGCCCCGCACTCCGCGGCAGTGCAGGGGCGACGCGCTGGCCTACGGCCCGCGGACGGTAGACGGACGGGCAGGAGGAGGTCGGCTCATGCAGGTGACGGTGACGGTGAACGGCAAGACCGAGTCTCACGACGTGGAGGCGCGGATGCTCCTCGTCTACTACCTGCGTGAGGTCCTCGGCCTCACGGGGACCAATGTCGGCTGCGACACCACCTCGTGCGGTGCGTGCACGGTGCTCCTCAACGGGGAATCGGTGAAGTCGTGCACGATGCTCGCCGCGCAGGCGGACGGCGAAGAGATCACGACCATCGAGGGGATGGCCTCTCCTGACGGCGTTCTCCATCCGATCCAAGAGGCGTTCCGCCAGCACCACGGACTTCAGTGCGGTTTCTGCACGCCCGGCATGGTGATGGCCGTCGCGTCCTTCCTGAAGGAGCACCCGGATCCGACGGAGGCCGAGGTGCGCGAGGGGCTCGAAGGCAACCTGTGCCGCTGCACCGGCTACCACAACATCGTCAAGGCCACGCTCGCGGCGGCTCGGCCGGGAGCGCTCGCGCCATGAGCTCCACCCTCGTCGACGGTCCCGCCGCCGGGGTCGTCGGCACGAGGATGCTCCGTCGGGAGGATCCCGCGCTGCTGAGCGGCGAAGCCCGCTACGTGCACGACCTCGTCGTCCCCGGGGCGCTCCACATGGTCGTGGTGCGGAGCCCGTACGCCCACGCGCGCGTCACCTCCGTCGACCTCTCGGGCGCGCTCGCGTCGCCCGGCGTCGTCGCCGCCTTCAGCGGCGCAGAGCTCGCCGGGGAGTGGAGCTCGCCGATGCCCTGCGCATGGCCGGTCACCGCCGACATGCAGGCCCCGTCGCACCTCCCCGTCGCGGTCGACGAGGTGTGCTACGTGGGCGACGCGGTCGCCGCCGTGGTGGCGAGCTCCCAGGCCGAGGCGCAGGACGCCGCGGCGGCAGTCGCCGTCGCGTACGAGGAGCTGCCGGCCGCGGTGGACCTCGAGGACGCCGCGAGCGACCGGGTCCTCGCGCACTCGGGCCTCGCTTCCAACCGTGCGTACACGTGGGAGCTCGTCCCCGACGCCGCCGCGGTCGAGCGCGCCTTCGCCGGCGCCGCCGTCACGGTCAGGGAGCGCTACGTCCAGCAGCGGCTCATCCCCGCGGCGATGGAGCCACGCGGGGTGTGCGTCGTGCCGCAGCCGTTCGGCGGCGAGTACGTCGTCTACTCGGCGACGCAGATCCCCCACATCCTGAGAACGATGCTCGGGATCACCGCGGGTGTTCCGGAAGAGCGGATCAGGGTGGTCGCACCCTCGGTCGGCGGCGGATTCGGCTCGAAGCTCGACGTCTACGCGGAGGAGCTCCTCTGCCTCGCGCTCGCCAGGCGGCTCCGCAAGCCTGTTCGCTGGAGCGAGGAGCGCAGCGAGGCCGCGCAGGCGACCATCCACGGGAGGGGGCAGGTCCAGGAGATCGAGCTCGCCGCGGACGCCGAAGGACGCGTCGCGGCGGTGCGCGTCCGGCTCCTCGCGGACATGGGTGCGTACCTCCAGCTCGTCACCCCAGGCGTGCCGCTGCTCGGCGCGTTCCTCTACCACGGCGTCTACGACGTGCCCGCGTACGCGTTCACGTGCACGGGGGTCTTCACGAACAAGACGCCCACCGACGCCTACCGCGGTGCAGGGCGGCCCGAGGCGACCTACGCGATCGAGCGGGCGATCGACGCGCTCGCTCGGAAGATCGGCGCCGACCCGCAGGAGGTGCGCAGGCGCAACTTCATCCGAGCTGACAAGTTCCCGTACTCGTCGCCGGCGGGCCTCGTCTTCGACAGCGGCAACTACGAGGCAGCGCTCGACGCGGCCCTCGAGCTCATCGGCTACGAGGAGCTGCGGGAAGCCCAGGCGCGCCGCCGAAGGGAGGGCGCGACGAGACTGCTGGGCGTCGGCATCTCGTCGTACGTCGAGATGTGCGGGCTCGCGCCGTCGAGAGTCCTCGCATCGCTCAACTACGTCGCAGGCGGGTGGGAGGCCGCGACCGTCCGGATGCTGCCGACCGGCAAGGTGCAGGTGGTGACCGGCGCGAGCCCGCATGGCCAGGGGCACATGACGTCGTGGTCGATGATCGTCGCCGACAAGCTCGGAGTCTCGCCGGAGGACGTCGAGGTCCTCCACTCGGACACGGCGGTCTCGCCGCTCGGCCTCGACACGTACGGCTCGCGTTCACTGTCGGTCGGTGGGACGGCGATCGCGCTCGCGGCGGACCGTTTGATCGACAAGGCCCGGCTCCTCGCCGCGTACCGCCTGGAGGTGGCGCCCGAGGACCTCGAGCTGTCTGCCGGGCAGTTCAGCGTCCAGGGCTCGCCGTCGAGCGCCATCGGGCTGGGCACGCTCGCGTTCGAGGCGTTCACCGCCCACGACCTGCCTGAGGGCATGGAGCCGAACCTCGAGGCGTCCGCCACCTACGACCCGACCAACTTCACCTTCCCGTTCGGCACCCACGTCGCCGTGGTAGAGGTAGACACCGAGACCGGGAAGGTGGACCTCGTGCGCTACGCGGCGGTCGACGACTGCGGCAACCAGATCAACCCGCTCATCGTCGACGGACAGGTGCATGGCGGCATCGTGCAAGGCGTCGGGCAAGCACTCTTCGAAGAGGCGGTCTACGACGGCGAAGGCAATCTGCTCACGACGACGTTCACGGACTACCTCGTGCCCGCCGCGTCCGAGCTGCCGAGCTTCTCGCTCGGCCGCACGGTCACGCCGAGCCCGTCCAACCCGATGGGGGTGAAGGGCATCGGAGAGGCGGGCACGATCGCGGCGACGCCCGCAGTGGTGAACGCGGTCGTGGACGCGCTGTCGCACCTCGGCGTCGAGGAGATCGCGATGCCGGTGACGCCCGAGCGTGTGTGGCGGTCGATCGGCGCTTCGGCGCCAGGAACGGGAGGTGGCAGATGATCCCTGCGAGCTTCGAGTACCGCCGCGCCGACTCCGTGGAGCAGGCACTCGGCTGGCTCTCCGAGGACCCCGACTCGACGAAGCTCCTCGCCGGCGGTCACTCGCTCCTGCCGCTCATGAAGCTTCGACTCGCGACGCCGGCCGTGCTCGTGGACGTCGGCAGGGTGCCCGGCCTCTCCTACGTGCGAGACGCCGGCGACCATGTCGCCGTCGGCGCGTTGACCCGTCATCGCGACGTCGAGATCTCCGACGTCGCCCGTGCGCACGTGCCGCTCCTCGCGCACGTGGCCGGGCAGGTCGGTGACCCGCAGGTCCGGCACCGCGGCACGATCGGCGGCTCGCTCGCGCACGGCGATCCCGCTTCCGACCTCCCCGCGGCCGTGCTCGCCCTCGACGGGGTGCTGGTGATCGACGGTCCACGCGGGAGGCGGGAGGTGGGGGCCGGGGACTTCTTCCGGGGATTCCTCGAGACCGCGCTCGCCCCCGACGAGATGCTCACCGAGATCCGCGTTCGAAAGGCACCGGGGGGCTGGGCGTTCCAGAAGTTCAACCGCCGGGCCCAGGACTGGGCGATCGTGGGGGTGGCCGCGGTCGTGAACGGCGGCGCTCGTGTCGCACTGGTGAACATGGGGGCGACGACCGTCCGCGCCCGGGGCACCGAGGAGGCGCTCGCGGCGGGCGCGGGCATCGCGGAAGCGGCCGCGCGTGCCCCAGAGGGGCTCGAGCCGCCGAGCGACCTGCAGGGGAGCGCCGAGTACCGCCGCCACCTCGCGACGGTGCTCGTCCGCCGTGCCCTCGAGGAGGCGACCGCTGCAGGTGGCTGAACGCAGCCCCGGCGCCTCAGGGGAGGCCGCCGGTCCAGACGACGTGCGCGGCGCCTTGCGCGCCCACGGCTATCTCGCCGACGAGGGGCTCGCGACGGTGGTGTTCCTCGCGCTCGCGCTCCGTCGTCCCCTGTTGCTCGAGGGGGAAGCGGGCGTCGGGAAGACCGAGGTCGCCAAGGTGCTCGCGCGATGGCGCGGGAGCGAGCTTCTCCGCGTCCAGTGCTACGAGGGCATCGACGTGAGCCAGGCGGTGTACGAGTGGGACTACGCGCGGCAGCTGCTGCACCTGCGTGCCGCGGAGGCACTGGCCGAAGGGCGTGATGGCCCGGTGCTCGCCACCGTGGAGGACGAGCTGTACTCGGAGCGTTTTCTCGTCCGGCGCCCCCTGCTCGCGGCGATTGCTGCACCCGCGGACCAGCCGTCACCGGTGCTGCTCGTCGACGAGGTGGACCGCGCCGACGACGAGTTCGAAGCCTTCCTCTTGGAGGTGCTGTCCGATTACTCGGTCACGGTGCCCGAGCTCGGCACCTTCCATGCAGTGGTGCCGCCGGTGGTCGTGATCACCTCCAACCGGACCCGCGACGTCTCCGACGCGCTGAAGCGGCGCTGCCTCTACCACTGGGTCGAGCACCCCGACTTCGAGAGGGAGGTGGAGATCGTCACCGTCCGCGCGCCCGAGGTGGTGCCGGTGCTCGCCCGCCAGGTGGCCGCGGCGGTCGAGCGGATCAGGACGCTCGGGCTCTACAAGCCGCCGGGCGTCGCAGAGACCATCGACTGGGCACAGGCGCTCGCCGCGCTCGGGGTTCGGGGACTGGACGAGAAGAGCGTGGCCGTGACGCTCGGCGCGGCGGTCAAGTACAAAGAAGACGCAGAGCGTGTGCGGGAGGCCGGCATCGCGGCGCTCGCCCGCGCCGCGGTGGAGCGCGCCGGCGTCGAGCGGACCGGCGTCGAGCGGACCGGGTGAGCCTGGACGACGTGTCGGCGGTTCGTGGATCGCCGCACAGCGCCCTCGCCGAGCCGGCGCGCCTCCCCGTCGCGTTCGTGCGGGTTCTGCGTGCGGCGGGCCTCACCGTTCCCGGGGGCGCGCCGATTCACTTCGCGCAGGCGCTCGCTGCGGTGGGCGTCGACCGCGAGTGCGCGGTGTACTGGGCCGGGAGGGCGACGTTGGTGCGCCGGCCCGAGGACGTGGAGGTCTACGACGCGGCGTTCCGCGCCTTCTTTCGGGGTGAGACGTGGGTCGGCCGGCGCCCGGTCGCGGTAGAGACGGTGACGCTGGCTCACGACGACGTGGAGGCGGAAGGGAAGCCCCCTGACCCCGACCCAGAGGAGCACCGCGAACAGGTACGTGAGCTGCGGTACAGCGCGACGGAGGTCCTGCGCCGGAAGGACTTCGCGCAATGCAGCGCGGAGGAGCTCGCGGAGGCGCAGCGCCTGATGGACCGCGTGCGCGTCGAGGGGCCGCGCCGTGCGACCCGCCGCCGCCGCCCGGCCCCGCGTCGCGGGGACTGGCCCGACCTGAGGAGGACGGTCCGCGGAGCGTTGCGCACCGGTGGCGAACCGCTCCGGCGCCGGTGGTTGGAGTCGGGGGAGCGGCCGCGGCGGATCGTGTTCCTCTGCGACGTGAGCGGCTCGATGGCGTCCTACGCCCGGATGTTGCTCCGGTTCCTCCACGTCGAGGTGGCGGGACGCCCCCGCGTGGAGGCCTTCACGATCGGCACCAGGCTGACGAGGGTCACCCGCGCGCTGTCCGCGCACGATCCCGACGCCGCGATGACCGCGGCCGGACGCCTGGTCCCCGATTGGTCGGGAGGGACCCGCCTCGGCGACGCGCTCGCCGAATTCAACGATCGCTGGGGGGTCAGGGGGCTTGCACGAGGGGCCGTCGTGGTGATGCTCTCCGACGGCTGGGACCGGGGAGACCCGGCGGTTCTCGGCTCGGAGATGGCCCGCCTCGCCAGGGTCGCCCACCGGATCGTGTGGGTCAACCCGCTGAAGGCCTCGCCGGGCTACGCCCCGCTCGTACGCGGAATGTCGGCGGCCCTGCCGTACGTTGACGACTTCGTGGAGGGTCACTCCGTGGAGTCACTGGAGTCACTGGCCCGCCTCCTGGTCGGCGAAACCGCAGGGAGGAGACGTGGGAGCATGAGAGCGGCATGAAGCGGCATGAAAGAGGGCGGAGCGGCGTGAAGTGGGCGGCATGAAAGAGGTCCTGGCGGACATCGAGCGTTGGCGGCGCGAGGGCTTACGCGTCGCCACCGCCCGGGTGGTGGGGGTCGAGGGCTCGGGCCCACGCGATCCTGGGGCGACGATGGCCGTGAACGAGCGTGGCGACGTCGCCGGGTCGGTCTCGGGGGGCTGCGTCGAGGGGGCGGTCGTGACCGAAGCGCTCGACGCGCTCCAGTCGGGCGGCGCGCGGCGCCGCACGTACGGCTACTCGGACGACGAGGCGTTCGCGGTCGGGCTCACCTGCGGGGGAACCCTCCACGTGCTCGTCGATCCCGCACTGCCGGATGTCTACGAAGAGCTCCGTGACGCTCTCGCGGCCGAGGAACCCGTGGCGCTCGCGACGGTTGTCGAGACGGAATCCGGTTCCGTCGGCGTGCGTCTCGGCGCGAGCATGCTCGTGCGCGACGACGGGACCTCGTCGGGCACGCTGGGAGTGGCCGAGCTCGACGCGGTCCTCCGTCGCGACGCGGTGGGGGCGCTGGCGAGCGGACTTTCGGACACTCGCCACTACGGGCGCCGCGGTGAGGCGCGCCAGCGCGAGGTGTCGGTGTTCTTCGAGGTGTTCGCGCCGCCCCCGCGCATGGTGATCTTCGGCGCAGTCGACTTCACCGCGTCGCTCGCCCGGGTGGCCAAGGTCCTCGGGTACCACGTGGAGGTGTGCGACGCGCGCCCGGTGTTCGCGACGAGAGCACGCTTCCCGATGGCCGACGAAGTCGTGGCGACGCGGCCTGAGCGCTACCTGGCGACGACGGGCGAGTCGCTCGGGCCGCGCGACGCGGTCTGCGTCCTGACGCACGACCCGAAGTTCGACGTCCCGGCGTTGGTGGCCGCTCTCGAAACCGGGGTCGGGTACCTCGGTGCGATGGGGTCGCGAAGGACCCACGACGACCGAGTCTCGCGGCTGCGCGAGGCGGGGGTGTCCGACGAGGCTCTCGTTCGGGTCATGTCGCCGATCGGGCTCGAC
>JAJYGM010000068.1 GCA_021785095.1 Actinomycetes bacterium | reverse complement strand
ACTTCCTCGTGTTCAACGCGTTCTGGGACCCCATCGAGTTCGTGCTGCCGGATCTGCGTTTCGGGGACTCGTGGCTGCGCGTGCTCGACACGGCCCGCCAGCACGACCCGTTCTTCGAGGCCTCGAGCGCCGAGACGCCGACAGCCTCTTCGAGCCCCGTCCACGTCTCGGGCAGGTCGGTGGTCGTCCTGCAGCGGATCGACCAGCCCGACGAGGATTCCGGCGTGGCGCCGTACCCGCTCGTCGGCTTGCAGGAGTCTGTTCCGGGCGAGGCGACCTAGGACGATGCGCTCTGCGTCGCGCTTTCGTCTGCGAGGAGCAGTACCCCGAGTGGCGGCAGCCGCAGCGAGACGCTCTGGCTGTAGCCGTGCGATGCGCGCTCGTCTGAGCCGACCCGTCCGAGGTTCCCGACCCCGCTGCCGCCGTACTCGCCGGCATCGGTGTTGAGCAGCTCGGTCCAGGCGCCGGGCGCGGGTACCCCGATCCGGTAGCCGTCACGGGGGACGGGGGTCAGGTTCGCCACCACGAGGACGCTCCCCGTCGTGCCGCGGCGGAACCAGGCGAGTACGTCGTTCTCGACGTCGTCGGCGACGACCCATGCGAAGCCGGCGGGGTCGAAGTCGGTCCCGTGCAACGGCTCGAGCTCGCAATACGAGCGGTTGAGGTCGCCGACGAGACGAGCGATGCCGGCGTGGTCTGGATGCTCGAGGAGCGACCATTCGAGCTCGTCCTCGTGGGACCACTCTCGCCAGGTTGCGAGCTCACCACCCATGAACAGGAGCGACTTGCCGGGCTGGAACGCCTGCATCGCGAGCAGGGTGCGCAGGTTGGCCCGTCGCTGCCAGTCGTCACCTGGCATCTTGGACGCGAGCGAACGCTTGCCGTGCACGACCTCGTCGTGGCTGAGAGGGAGCACGAAGCGCTCGGTGAAGGCGTAGAGGCCCCGGAACGTGAGCTCGCCGTAGTGGTAGCGGCGATGGACCGGCTCGCGCTCGATGTGCAGAAGGGTGTCGTGCATCCAGCCCATGTCCCACTTCATCGAGAAGCCGAGCCCGCCCTCCGACGTCGCCCTGCTCACGCCCGGCCACGCCGTCGACTCCTCGGCGACGGTCAGCACGCCTGGGAAGCGCTCGTGAAGAGAGTTGTTCAGGCTGCGCAGGAACTCCACGGCATCGAGGTTCTCGCGCCCCCCGTACCGGTTCGGCACCCACGCCCCGGGCTTGCGCGAGTAGTCGAGGTAGAGCATCGACGCGACGGCGTCGACTCGCAAGCCGTCGACGTGGTAGCGGTCGCACCAGAACCAGGCGCTCGACACGAGGAAGCTGCGCACCTCGTGGCGCGAGTAGTTGAACTCGTAGCTGCCCCAGTCAGGGTGCTTGCGCCGGCGCGGGTCCTCGTGCTCGTACAGCCGGGTGCCGTCGAAGTCGCCGAGGGAGTACTCGTCGGTGGCGAAGTGCGACGGCACCCAGTCGAGGATGACGCCGATGCCGCGCTGATGCAGGTGGTCCACGAACTCCATGAACTCCGTCGGAGTGCCGTACCGGGCGGTCGGCGCGAAGAACCCGGTCGTCTGGTAGCCCCAGGACCCGTAGTAGGGGTGCTCCATGACCGGCAGCAGCTCGACATGGGTGAAGCCGAGCCGCTCGACGTGATCGGCGAGCAGCGGAGCCAGCTCGCGGTAGTTGTAGAACGCGCCGTCCGGTTTGCGCCGCCAGGACCCGAGGTGGACCTCGTATATCGCCATCGGCTCGGTCGGCTGTTGGCGGAGCTCGCGTTGCGACATCCACTCGGCGTCGCGCCATTCGTGAGACAGGTCGGCGACGACGGACGCCGACGCCGGCGGGCACTCCGTCGCGAAGGCGTACGGGTCGGCCTTGTCCCGGGGACGGCCCGACCTCGGCTCGATGCGGTACTTGTAGCAGGTCCCGGCCACCGCGCCGGACACCTCGCCTGCCCAGAGGCCGGAGGAGCCCTCGGGCTCGAGCGCGTCGGCTCCCGGCTGCCAGCCGTTGCCGTCATGGATCACCGACACCGCCCGGGCGTTCGGCGCCCAGACGGCGAAGGACGTGGCCTGGCTCGTCCGTGGGTGCGCACCGAGGCGGTCGTAGGCCTGGAAGAAGCGTCCCTCGTTGAAGAGGTGGACGTCCGCCGGCCCGAGCACCGGCTCGAGCCGCTGATGCTGTCGGGGCACGTCCGAGGAATTACCCCCGGCGGCCATCGCCTACCTCCGCTCTCCCCGCACCGATCGCCCGGTCGGCAGCATGACGAGCCGCCGCGTCGAGCCGCGCTTGCGCCAGCCCGCCGAGGGTGTGTCGCAGCCGCGGGTCCACCGCCATCTCGTCCAGGCTCGCTGCGAGCGGTCGCTCGAAGTTGGCGTGCTCGTCCGTCGTGCCCGGCACGTTCTGTGGATCGAGCTCGCCCCAGCAGTCCTCCACGTTGACGACCACGATCCCCGCGTCGGACTGGCCGAGCTCTGCCACGAGCGCGGCGTGCACGGCGATGGCGTCTGCAGAGTCGTCCTCGGCCAGCAGCTCCGAGGCGATGAGGCGGTCGACGAGCGTCTCGCGAGCGCGGCGCCGCCTGAGGAGGTCATCGGAGACTTGCTCTTCGGACACGAGTCCCAGGCCCGAGCGGTCGCCGATGTCCCGCCCGGCGAACCAGCCCGCGAAGGTCGCCGTGTCGTGTGTGTCGACGAAGGCGGCCGAACCGGGCCGGGGAGCGAGCGGCTCCATCGGGTGAGCGCGCTCGCACTCGAGGTCGAAGACGGCCACGTGCATGCCGGCGATGCCATGGGAGGCAAGAGACTCCGTCAACGACGGCTCCACCGTCCCGAGGTCCTCACCCATGAGGGCGGTGCCGCCCCGCCATGCCTCGAGAGCGCACAGCGCGAGCGCGTCCTCGAGGTGGTAGCGCACATAGGCGCCGTCGGAGGCGGGGTTGCCGTCCGGGATCCACCAGAGCCTGGACAGACCCATGACGTGATCGAGGCGCAGGACCGAAGCATGCCGGCACAGGTGCCGCAGCGCGCCACCGGTCACGGCGTATCCCGAGCGCCGCTCGCTCTCGGGGTGGAGCGGCCGGAAACCCCAGTCCTGGCCACCGGGGAAGAAGTGGTCGGGCGGTGCCCCGATGGTGGCGCCGCTTGCGAAGGACTCCGGGTGGGCCCACGGGTCGAAGCCGCCTGCCTGGCAGCCGACAGGCAGGTCGAGCATCAGCCCGACGCCCTTCGCGGCGAGAGCGGCGGCCACCTCGGCCATCTGCTGGTCCATCGCGAATTGAGCGAAGACGTGCGCCGCCACGGCGGACGCGTCCACCTCCCCTTCGCCGATGAGACCGCGGCGCCAGCTCGATGGCCAACGCCTTAAGTCCGTTCCGCGCACCTCGGCGGCTGCCCGGAACCGGGCGTACACGAGAACGTCCGGGCGCCCGGCGACGAAGGCCCGGAACTGCTCGAGGCGCCTCCCGCCCACCGCTTCGATCTGCGCAGCCGCCGCTTCCAGGAGCGGACGCAGGGCTGCCGCACGGCGCCCGGGGTCAAAGAGCGGCCGAGCAGCCGAGCTCGGGCGGCGGAGGACCGCGGCAACGGGGTCCTGTGCGTCGTAGCCGGCCAGCTCCTCGATGCGCCGCCAATCGAGATAGCCCTCGTTCCACCACTGCCGCGAGATGGGGGAGTACGGGCTCGATCGACCCGCCGGCTCGTCGGACCGTGACCAGTCGGCGAGCAAGGGCAGCGTCGCCACGCAGGCCGCCCCGTCGCGGGCCGCGAGCCGCCCGAAGCGCTCGAGGCAGGTGAGGTCGGCGACTCCACCGTCGTCGGCGAAGAGCCCGTACGCCGGCGCGAAGAGGCCCCACGAGAACGGGCCGACCGGGCGGACACGGGACGGAGCCGAGATCACGGTGACCTCGTCGGGCTCCGGCGCGTCCCGCCCCGGGGCGCTGCGCCCTTCCCGTCGCCTGCCGGCGGTGTGACCGGCGACGACGAGCTGATGGAGCCCGAAGGGGAGCGACTCGCTCGCGACGACGCTGGAGGACCCGTTGCGCACCTCCACGCGCACGCGCCCTTTCGGCTCGGTGCCGTCCTCCAGCGCCAGCTCGGCCGAGACCGCTTGGCGAGCGTCGGCGGGAGCGACCGGGAGGTCGGGGAGGCGACCGTCCCAGGCGACCACGACGGGAGGCAGCTCGATCTCGCCTGCGGTCGCCCGAGCCCGCTCGCCGTCGAGCACGGCAACGGCGTCGTCGAAGGACTCGAGTGGCTCGCCGAGGGCTGCCAACACCGCGAGCAGCGTCTCGTCGGAGACGTGCCGCAGCCTGCCGAACGCGTCGACGTAGGCATCCTCCACGCCGTGCAAGCGCGCGAGCCGCTGCAACGGCGGCGGGATCACGGCCCGTCCTGCCGGTCAGCGTGGAGCAGCGAGCGCAGGCCGAGCAGCGGCACGTGGACCCACTCGGGGCGGTTCCCGAGCTCGTAGCGCATCTCATAGAGCGCCTTCTCGAGAAGGTGGGCGCGAAGGTCCACGGCGAAGTCCTCCGGCTCGGGCAACAGTCCGGTCTCGTCGGCGATGGGCAGGTAGCCCTGCAGGAAGGCGACCGAAGCCCAGTAGGCCCAGCGGTTGGCGGTCCGGTCGTACGCCTCGATGCCGGCCGGGTCGTCTCCCTGGAGCACGCCCCGCGAGACGACGTCGTCGACGGCGCTCTCGCCGGCGTACTGGTACGACCGCAGCATGCCGGCGACGTCGCGCATCGGCGAGCGCTTCAGCCGGCGCTCGGCGAAGGTCCGCGCCGGCTCGCCCTCGAAGTCCACGAACAAGAAGTCGCGTCCGGTGAACAGGACCTGGCCGAGGTGCAGGTCGCCATGAACTCGTATCCGGCATCCGGAGCGGATCTCGAGCACGCCCTGGAAGGCTTGCAGCAGCACCTCTTCGTTGGCTTGCAGGTCGTCGAGGAGGGCGCGGTCCCGCTCGTTGAGCAGCGACGCCCGTTGCCGGGCGAGCGACAGCGTGCGGCGGGCAGCGGAGCGCATCGACTGATATGCCGACCGCTGCGTCATCGGCGTGACGGGCTCCGGTCGGAAGGCGGATCCACCGGCTGGTGAGGACAGAGCGACGTGCAGCTCGGCGGTCCGCCTGCCGAGCAGCTCGGCCGCTCCGAGGCTCTCGGCCATCTCGGTCTCGACGATCTCGGGGATGACGAGCGAGCGGATCCCGGCGTGGAACCCGCCCGGACGGATGGGCTCGAGCGGCACATGGGTGCCACCGCCTTCCTCGACGTGCTGCTCGAGGAAGTTGGCGGCAGCCCGCAGCGTCGCCGTCCACGCGTCCGACTCGTTCTGCACGAACTCGTGGATGACGGCGATGGCCGTTCCCGGGCCCTGCCCGGGGAGCAGCTCGATCGAACCGAGCAGAGGCGCCACGGTCGCGCCGACCGAGGTGAGCAGGCGGCCGAGCTCGATCTCGGGATGCGGTCCCGGTTCGAGCCGGCGGAGCGTCTTCACGATCGCGCGCGTCCCGTCGGGATCGCCGACGACGATCGAGGTGTTCGACTGCTCGGCGGCGGAGACCCGCGCAGGCGCCCGTGGCCCGGTCTGCACCGTGGCGAGCTCGGTCGCCCGGGCCGCGACCGGGATGCCGGTGATGCGGTATCCGGCGTCGGCGTGGCGACGCCGGCGGCCTGCGACGAGCTCGACGAGCGCCTTCCCGAAGGCCGGGCGGAAGTGGGCGTCGATGAGGAGGCCCGGCTCACCGCCCGGTCCGGTCGTGAAGGCGAGCACGGCTTCGGGGTGATCCTGGGCGATGTCGCTCGCGGGCTCACCCGTCAGGTGCGCCATCGCCACGAGGTAGCGGTCCGGCTCGCCGTCGAGGTACTCCACGTTGACGACGACGATCTCCGCCCGCTCGACCTCGTCCTCGAGGGGCAGGGGCACTCGGGTGACGATGCTCGCCGTCTGTATCCTGCGGTCCTTCGCCCCGAACCAGCGGCGGGTGCGCAGGATGGTCGGCAGCGCGGCCTCCACCCGCCTGTTGGCCTCGCCGTCGAGGACCCTCCACCACTGCTGGGGCACACGCAGCGACGGGAGGGAGACGGTGGCGGTCTGCGTCTCTGCCGATGGGCTGCCGAGCGACAGCCAGTAGAACGAGTGCGGGCCGAGCGTGACGAGGTAGGGAAGCTCGCCGATCATCGGGAACGCCCGTTGCCCGAAGAGCTCGCGCGGGACGACCCCGCGATGGGAGGACAGGTCGAGCTCGACGTACTCGGCGAAGCGGGAGAGGTTCGCCACCACGAGCACCCGCTCGTCCTCGTCGTGGCGGACGAAGGCCAGCACCCGCGGGTTGTCCGAGGCGACGAAGTCCATCCGGCCGCGTCCGAACACCGGGTGGCGCTTGCGGAGCGCTATCAGGCGGCGGAGCCACCTCAGCAGCGAGTCAGGGTTGTCCAGCTGGGCCGCCACGTTGACCGACTCGAAGTGGCACTGGGGGTCGATGTTGACCGGCAGGAACAGCCGCTGCGGGTTCGCGGAGGAGAACCCGGCGTTGCGATCGGCGTTCCACTGCATCGGGGTCCGGACGGAATTGCGGTCGCCGAGGTAGACGTTGTCACCCATGCCGATCTCGTCGCCGTAGTAGAGGACGGGCGTGCCCGGCATGGACATGAGGAGCCCGTGCATGAGCTCGCTCTTTTGTCGGTGGAACTGCAACAACGGTGCGAGGCGCCTCCGGATGCCGAGGTTGATCCGCATGACGGGATCACGGGCGTAGGAGCGGTACATGTAGTCGCGCTCCTCGTCGGTGACCATCTCGAGCGTCAGCTCGTCGTGGTTGCGCAGGAAGAGGGCCCACTGGGTGCCGGCGGGGGTCTCCGGGGTCTGCTGGAGGATGTCGATGATCGGAAAGCGGTCCTCCATGCGAAGCCCCATGAACAGCCGCGGCATCAGCGGGAAGTGGAAGGCCATGTGGCACTCGTCGCCCTTGCCGAAGTAGGCGCTCGCGTCCTCGGGCCACTGGTTCGCCTCGGCGAGGAGCATCCTGCCTGCGAAACGGTCGTCGACGTGACGCCTCAGCTCGCGCAGGAAGTCGTGCGTCTCCGGCAGGTTCTCGCAGTCGGTGCCTTCGCGCTCGTAGAGGTAGGGGACGGCGTCGAGGCGGAGGCCGTCCACACCGAGGCGGAGCCAGAAGTCGACCGTCCGCAAGACCGCCCGCCGCACGGCGGGGTTGCGGAAGTTGAGGTCGGGTTGGTGCGAGTAGAAGCGGTGCCAGAAGTACGCCTTCGCCACCGGGTCCCATGCCCAGTTCGACTGCTCGAAGTCCTGGAAGATGATGCGAGCCTGCTGGTATCGGTCGGGTGTGTCGCTCCACACGTAGAAGTCGCGGTAGCTGCTCCCCGCCGGGGCGGTGCGCGCCCGCTGGAACCACGGGTGCTGGTCGCTCGTGTGGTTGAGCACGAGCTCGGTGATCACTCGCATGTCCCGCCGGTGAGCCTCATCGACGAAGCGCCTGAAGTCCGAGAGCGTCCCGTAGTCAGGGTGGATCGCGGTGTAGTCGGCGATGTCGTAGCCGTCGTCTTTCAGCGGTGACGGGTAGAACGGCAGGAGCCAGAGGGCGGTCACGCCGAGCTGGTGGAGGTAGTCGAGGTGCTGGGTGAGCCCTGGGAAGTCGCCCCGGCCGTCGCCATTCGAGTCGGCGAATGCCCTGACGTGCAGCTCGTAGATGACAGCGTCCTTGTACCAGTCCTGCTGCGCGCCCGGGACCAAGCTCGAGGCGCTGCTGCTCCAGGTGCTCACGCCAGGCCCTCTACGGCGAGGAGGTGTGCAGGGATGCCGGATGGGTCGAGCTTGACGAAGTTGGTGCCCGCCTCCCAGACGTAGCGCTCGTCGTTCAGGGCATCGTGGACGATGAATCGGTCTCCGTCGGAGAGGCCGAGCGCACCGGGGTCGAGCGACACGAAGCCGGACTGGGTCCAGCGCCAGTCGAGGTTGACCACTCCGAGGACGGTGTCGCCCAGGCGACGCTTCGACCAGCAGATGATCCGGTCGTTGTCACAATGGTGGAACGTGAGCCCTTCGTTGCGCTGGAGAGCCGGGTGCGCGTGCCGCGCGGCGTTGATGCGGGCGACGAGCTCCGCGAGCGAAGAGGGGTCGCCCAGGTCGTGATGGTGCACCTGGTACTTCTCGGAGTCCTTGTACTCCTCGGACCCCGGGCCGGCCGGCTCGTCCCACTGGAGCTCGTACACAGGTCCGTAGATCCCGTAGTTCGAGGACAGCCCGGCTGCGAGGACGAGGCGCGCGATGAAGCTCGGCCTCCCACCGTGCTGGAGGCTGCGCGCCAGGATGTCGGGGGTGTTCGGCCACACGTTCGGTCGGAAGTACTTGACACCTGGTTCCGAGGTGAGCTCGCGGAAGTACTCCTCGATCTCCCATCGCTCGTCGCGCCATGTGAAGTACGTGTAGGACTGGTCGAACCCCGCCTTCGCGAGGCGGTGCATCACCTTCGGGCGGGTGAACGCCTCGGACAGGAAGATGACACCCGGGGTCTCGCGCTTGATCTCGGCGAGGAGCCACTCCCAGAAGGCGAAGGGCTTGGTGTGCGGGTTGTCGACCCGAAACACCCGGACCCCCAGGGCCACCCAGAACGCCACGACGTCCGCCAGCGCCTGCCACAGCCCATCGCGGTCGCGGGTGTGGAAGTCGATGGGGTAGATGTCCTCGTAGCGTTTCGGCGGGTTCTCGGCACAGGCGATCGTGCCGTCGGGGCGATGCCGGAACCAGTCGGGGTGCTCCGTCACCCATGGGTGGTCGGGCGAGCACTGGAACGCGAGGTCGAGCGCCACCTCGATGCCGCGGCGCTTCGCCTCGGCGACGAGGAGCTCGAAGTCCTCGAACGTGCCGAGCTCGGGCGCGATCGCGCTGTGGCCGCCGGCAGGCGAGCCGATCGCCCATGGGCTCCCGACGTCTTCCGGCCCGCCGACGGGGGAGTTGTCCCGGCCCTTGCGGGCCGTGACCCCGATCGGGTGGATGGGCGGCAGGTAGAGCACGTCGAAACCGAGACGGGCGATGTAGTCGAGCCGCTGCACGACGTCGTGGAGCGTGCCCGGGCGGCGCGGGTCCGGGCTCGCCGAGCGCGGGAAGAGCTCGTACCACGACGAGAAGGCGGCGATCGGCGGTGAGGCGAATCCTTTCAAGCGGAAGGTCGTCGTGCCTTCGTCAGGAAGCGGGCGGCGGGCAAGGGCAGTCCCAGCCGCGTCGACGGCATCGAGCAGCTCGCCCGAGATGGCCTCTGTCGCCGCGCGCTCGGCGAGAGCCTGCACCATCTCCGCGTCCTCGTCGCCGGTACTCACGAGGCCCTCGGCGGCCTCCGCGAGGAGCCGGTGCGCCGTCTCACGTTCGAAGGGATCGACGGTGGCGGCGTTGAGACGGCGACGCGCATCGCGCGCCCAGGTCGCGAGGTCGTCGACGTGGGCGGCGATCTCGATCTCGAAGGGACCGTCCGCCGTCGGCGTGACGGTGCCGGCGAAGGCGTCGTTGCCGAGGTTCTGCATGGGCGCCTCGAGCCAGCGGCGGGCTCCGACCCGGCGGAAGCGGACGAGCGCACGGACGAGGTCGTGACCATGCGTGAAGACGTCGGCTCTCACGGCAAGCGGGTCGCCGATGATCGCCTTCGAGGGAAAGCGCCCGCCGTCGACGAGCGGCTCGGGTCGCTCGACGACCACTGCCGGAGAGGGTGGCGGCATGTAACGGATCACGGTCATGCGTTCCTCCGGAGCCACTCAACGGACCCTATCGAGGTCCTCTCCGAGCGACTCGCGATCGCACAGCCAGGTCACGCGTTCCGCCGTCACCCGTGCTGCGGGGAGCGGGTCGCCCTCGAGGATGCGATGGAGCGCCTCGTGCTTGGCCTTCCCGCTCACGGTGAACACGGCGTGGCGGCAGCGCGAGATGGCGGCGAAGGTGAACGTGAGCCGCTCGTGCTCGTTCCGCCCGGTCGGGTCGATGCTGCGCACGACGAGCCGATCTGCCGGAGCATCGAGCGCCGGGGAGCCGGGGAAGAGCGACGCCGTGTGGCCATCGGGCCCGAGACCGAGATGGACGAGGTCGACCGGGAGGCGGCTCGCCACGAGGGCCTCATAGTCGGGTCCGCGCTCGCAGTCCATCGGGTGGAAGCCACCCACGGGCACCCGCTCGGTCAGCACCTGCCTGATCATGTTCTGGTTGGCGTCAGGGTCGTCCGGCGGGACGCACCGCTCGTCACCGAGCAGGCACTCGATGTTCTCCCAGGCGATGCCCCCGGTGCGAGCCAGGCGTTCGTAGCAGAGGCGGGCCGTGTCACCTCCCGACAGTGCCAGGGTCACCCGGCGGGCGGGCGCGGAGCGGGATGTCTCGAGGACGAGGTCCGCGAAGGCGGCGTGCACGTCGTCGACGACGAGGAGCTCTCCGTTCGGGACGTTCACGGCGCGGCCGGCGGCGTGCTCACGGGCCGGGATGAGGCTCCACGGGAGCACCCGTCTCATCGGTCTTCACAGCGTGGCCGCCGAACTGGTTGCGCAGCGCAGCGACGAGCCGGTCGGCGAAGGACGCGTCCTGCTGGCTCTCGAAGCGGCGGTAGAGGGAGGCGGCGATGACGTACGCGGGCACCCCGCGATCGACCGCCTCGTTGACCGTCCAACGTCCCTCACCCGAGTCGACGACGTAGGGCTCGACCTGTTCGAAACCCGAGCCGGGGGAGAGCGCCCGCTCGGTCAGCTCGAGGAGCCAGGACCGCACGACCGAGCCGTAACGCCAGATCGACGCGATCTCGTGCAGGTCGAGGTCGAACTCGCTTGCGGCCGACATGATCTCGAACCCCTCGGCGTAGGCCTCCATGAGGCCGTACTCGATGCCGTTGTGCACCATCTTCACGAAGTGCCCGGCACCGGCGGGGCCGACGTGGGCGTAGCCGCCGTCGGGTGCGAGCGCGAGGAAGATCGGCTCGGCTATCGAGACGGCCTCCTTCGACCCGCCCACCATGAGGCAGTAGCCGTTGGCGAGGCCCCAGATGCCACCGGAGGTTCCAGCGTCGACGAAGTGGATGCCGCGCTTCGCGAGGCTCGCCTCCATCGGCTTGGAGTCCTTGTAGTTCGAGTTGCCGCCGTCGATGACGACGTCCCCTTCGCTCATGAGCTCGCCGAGCCGGTCCACGGTCTTCGTCGTCGCCTCGCCGGCGGGGACCATCACCCACGCGACCCGGGGAGCTTCGAGCTGCCCGACGAGCGACTCGAGCGTGTCGGCCGTCGCGGCGCCGTACTTCGCCACGGCCTCGCGCGCCTCGGCGCCGAGGTCGAAGCCGACCACCTCGTGCCCCTTCTCGATGAGGCGGCGCGTCATGTTCGCGCCCATCTTGCCGAGCCCGATCATCCCAGTCCGCATGGACCCTCCTTCTGTCGAGGCGAATGCTGTGAAACGACTGCTGTCAAACGACTGCTGTCAAACGGCTGCTGTCAAAGGATCGCCGCCAGGTCAGTCGTCTCGACGCGGAGCACGCGGCGTTCGTGTGCGACGAGGCTCTCGTGGTCACCGATCGCCTGTGCGGCGATGAGGGTCCCGAAGTCGTAGCCCTTGTCCGGGATCGCCAGCTCGGCGGTGGGCGAGGGCGGGACGACCTGCACGGCGAGCACGGTGTTCGGTCCGCCCTTGTGCAGCTGGCCAGTCGAGTGGAGAAAGCGCGGTCCGTAGCCGGCCGTGACGGCCATGCCGTCGTTGGCGTCCCTGACCCGGCGCCGGAGCGACTCGAGCGCGCCGTCCTGCCCGAAGGGCAGGTATGCCTGGAGTGAGACGTAGTCACCCGGGCGGCGGTTGGAGGCGATCCAGGAGAGCACGGCCTCCGGAGCGACGGACTCGATGGCGGGGAGGGGCAGCTCGGAGAGGACGCGGTTCGTGTTGGCCTTCGACTCGGCAACGTTCGGCTCGTCGAAGGGGTCGATCCGAAGGACGTGACCGGCCACGGCGATCGCGAGCTCGAAGCGGTAGAAGTGCTCCCCGAGCTCGTGCGCCGATCCGGGCGCCACCTCGATGACGTGGCGATCCTGGCCTGCCTCGTGCTCGGTCGTCGGAACCGGGACACAGCCTCGCCCGTGCTTCCCCGTCGACTCGGCGATGAGCTGCTCGATCCACAGCCCGAAGGATGAGAACGGCTCCGTGACGACGACGGTGGCCTTGTCGCGGCCCTCGAGCGCGGCGCGACCCATGGCATCGCCGAGCTCGACCGCCTCCGTCCAGTCCGCGTCGAGGGCGCGGCCGCACAGCTCGGCCACGTCGTAACCGGCGAGGGCGGCCGGCACGGTGCCGAAGTAGGACAGGACGGAGTACCGGCCGCCGATGTCCGGCCGGTTCGCGAACACATGGCGGACGCCGATCTCGACGGCGAGCTTCTCGAGGGGGGTCCCCGGGTCGGTGATCACGGCATAGCGCGACGGGTCCTTCACACGAGAGCGGGCATGGTCGAACAGCACGTTCGGTTCGAGGGTCGTCCCGGACTTCGAGGAGACGAGGATGAAGGCATCCTCGAGCGGGAGATCGGAGACCGTCTTCGGGTCGGTCGTGTCGCACACGACGAACCGCCGTCCGGACCACTCGCCGAGGGCGTCGCGCACGGCGGCCAGCACGGCCGGCCCGAGTGAGGATCCCCCCATCCCGAGCAGTACGACGGTGTCCTGATCGATGGAGTCGGCAAAGGAGCGCAGCCGCCGCGCGTCCCGCTCGATCTCCCGGGGGACGCCGATCCACCCGAGGCGGTCCGCCGACACGTTCGGCTCGGGCCAGAGCGAAGCATCGCCCTCCCGGAGGCGGCTGACGAGCTCGTCGGTGCCGGCCATCAGTCCTGCCCGAGCTGGACGGCCTTGTTGCCGAGGCGCTCGGCGACCTCGTCGAAGGACTTCTCGAACGCGGTCACGCCCTCGTCCTCGAGCGTGCGTGCGACGTCGGCCAGGTCGACCCCGACTTGGCTCAGCTCGTCGAGCACCGTTCTCGCGTGGTCGAAGTCGTCGATGCTGCGGGCGACGGCGCCGTGGTCGACGAAGGCCTCGAGGGTCTGCTCGGGCATCGTGTTCACCGTGTTCGGGCCGATGAGGGTGTCCACGTACAACAGGTCCGGGTACGCGGGGTTCTTCGTGGAGGTGGACGCCCAGAGCGGCCGCTGCACCTTCGCGCCGGCTTCGGCGAGCCGGTCCCAGCGAGGACCGCTGAACGTGCCCGTGAAGTGTTCGTAGGCAAGGCGAGCCTGGGCCACGGCCGCCTTCCCGAGCAGCCTGTGAGCCTCCGCCTCCCTCGACGTGCCCGGGTGCTCGCCGATGATCGCCTGCAGGCGGCGGTCCGTCTCGGTGTCGACCCGGCTCACGAAGAACGACGCGACCGAGGAGACCGGAGCGGGGTCGCCTCCATTCCGGACCAGCTCCTCGAGGCCGCTCAGGTATGCCTCCATCACCTCGCCGTAGCGCTCGAGGGAGAAGATGAGGGTCACGTTGATGTTGCGGCCCTCGGCGATCATCCGGCGGATCGCAGGGATGCCGGCCTCCGTCGCCGGGATCTTCACGAGGACGTTCGGCTCGGCGATCCGCTCGTGCAGGCCCCTGGCGGCTTCGACGGTGCCCTCGGTGTCGCGTGCGAGGCTCGGCGCGACCTCGATGGAGACGAAGCCGTCCGTACCACCGCTCGAGTCGTAGACGGGCCGGAACGCTGCGAGCGCGTCCTCGACGTCTTTCACGACGAGGTCCCAGTAGGAGTCGAGGACGTTGCCGTGACGACGGTAGGACTCGGCGAACTGCTCGTCGTAGTCGTCGCCCTCCTCGATCGCCTTCGCCATGATCGTCGGGTTCGAGGTGAGCCCGCGGACACCGGACCCGATCAGCTCGCCGAGTCGCCCTCCTGTGATCCAGGACCGCTTGAGGTTGTCGATCCACGGGCTCTGCCCGCCCTGCTCGTACAGCTCGACGAGAGAGCTCATCGCTGCTCCTTCCTGTTCGACAGCAGTGCTCTGGCCTGGGTGGCGACGTTCTCCGGCGTGAACCCGAACTCCTGCATGTTCCTCTGGCCCGGTGCCGAGGCGCCGAAGTGGTCGATCGTGACGGTCGCGTCGGCGTAGCGCGCCCAGCCGAACGATGACGCCGCCTCGACGGCGAGCGCCGGGACGCCCGGCGGCAGGACGAGAGCCCGGTACTCCGCCTCCTGTGCCTCGAACAGGTCGAAGGACGGGAGGGAGACGACGCGGGCCGACACGCCGCCGCCTGCCAACGACGAAGCGGCTGCGACACAGTGCTGCACCTCGCTGCCTGTACCGACCAGCACGATCTCGGGCTCGTCGCCGGGCTCGTCGACGAGCACGTAGCCGCCGCGCGCGACGCCGTCGCCGGCTCGCTCGGCCGTGCCTTCGAGGACCGGTACGTCTTGGCGCGTCAGCACGAGAGCCGTGAGCCCGTCCCCGTCGACGGCGACGCGCCAAGCGGCCGCGCACTCGTTCCCGTCTGCCGGCCGGATGACGCGCAGGTCGGGCATGGCGCGAAGGGAGGCAAGCTGCTCGATCGGCTGGTGGGTCGGACCGTCCTCGCCGAGGCCGACCGAGTCGTGCGTGAAGAACAGCACCGCATGCGCCTTCGACATCGCGCCGATGCGGATGGCAGGTCGGCAGTAGTCGCTGAAGGCGAAGAAGGTGCCGCCGACGGGCAGCACCCCGTTGTGGAGCGCCATGCCGTTCAGCGCGCTCGCCATCCCGAACTCGCGGATGCCGTAGTGGAGCTGCCGCCCTCCCGGGTTGCCCTTCGACATCGCGTCGTCGAGGTCGAGCTTCGTGCCCGTGTTCCCGGTGAGGTCTGCCGCGCCGACGACGAGCCCGGGGATCCCTGGCGCGGTCTTCACGAGGACCTCGTTCACGGCCTTCCGGGTGGCGATCCGGCTGCCGGCCTCGAAGGCGGGCAACGCCTCCTCCCAGCCCTTGCGACCCCTTCCCGCGAGGCATGCCTCGAGATCGGCGCGCTCGTCGTCGGCGAGCACGTCGCGGCGCTTCAGCCATGCTTCACGCGCTGGCAGCCCGCGCCGACCGGCGGCGCGGTAGTACTCGAGGACGTCGCCTGGAACGAAGAACTCCTCGTCCACCGGGAGGCCGAGCAGTTCCTTCGTGAGCCGGATCTCGTCTTCGCCGAGGGGCTCGCCGTGGGCCTCCTTCGTGTCCGTGCGGTGCGGCGAAGGCCACCCGATGTGGCTGCGCAGGATGACGAGGGAGGGTCGCTCCGCCTCCGCCATCGCATCGCGCAGGCCGCGCTCGAGCGCGCGAAGGTCGTTCGCGACGTCGCCGAGGCGGATGACCTGCCAGCCGTAAGCCTCGAAGCGCTTCGCGACGTCGTCGTTGTAGGCGAGCTCGGTCGGGCCGTCGATCGTGATGTGGTTGTCGTCGTAGGTGAACACGAGGCGCCCGAGACCGAGATGACCGGCGAGAGAAGCCGCTTCGTGGCTGACCCCCTCCATCAGGTCGCCGTCACCACAGATGCCGAAGATGTGATGGTCGCAGATCCCGGGGCCGAAACGGTGCCGCACCACCTGCTCTGCCATCGCGAGCCCGATCGACTGCGCGAGGCCCTGGCCGAGCGGACCGGTGGTCACCTCGATCCCGGGTAGGTGATGGACTTCAGGGTGGCCCGGAGTGCGCGAGCCGAACTGGCGGAACTGGCGGAGGTCCTCGAGCTCGAGACCGAAGCCGGTCAGGTAGAGCATCGAGTACTGGAGGATCGAGGCGTGGCCGTTCGACAGGACGAAACGGTCCCGGTCGAACCAGGCCGGCTCCGAGGCGTCATAGGTCATGATCCTCGTGAAGAGGACATGTGCCAGTGGCGCGAGCGCCATCGCCGTGCCCGGGTGACCGGAGTCGGCACGTTGCGGCGCGTCCATGGCGAGGCCGCGTATGACGTTGATCGCGCGCTGCTCGAGGTCGGTGGCGTCAGTGGCGAATTCGGTCACCGTCGCATGCTAAGGGGTGCCGCAGGTGCCGACCGCAGCAGGTGACCCGGTGCGTTCGTCACGCGCTCAGCGCAGTGCCGGCGCCGACTCCTGGTCCGTGCCCGCGGTCTGCTCGCCGCCGCCCGATGCAAGAGTGGTTGCGAGCGGCCCCTCGGCTGCTGCCTCGCCGGCCGGTGCGCCGTCGGGGGTGCGCGGTCGGGCGAGCCGGACGTCGCTCAGGCGGACCGTCGCCTGCTTGGTGCGAACGAGCGCCGAGATGATCCACCAGCCCGGGTCGATCTCGTGACGCCCGAGCGCCAGCCGGGCTGACGTGGGCGCGGCGTGGTGGTTGTTGTGGAGGCCCTCTCCCGCGGTGAGCCACGCGAGCCACTGGTTGTTCCGGGCCGTGTTGTCGTAGGTCTTCTTGCCGTAGTAGTGACCGACCGCGTTCACCGCCGCGTTCAGCGAGAGGTAGATGACCACGTGGAAGCCGGCCGCCATGAGGCCCACCTGCCAGCCGAAGGCGAGGCACAGGATTGCGACGCCGATCCCGAGACCGATGAAGGCGTGGTCGTAGAGGACGCGGTCGAGGCGGTCGGGAGGGAGGTCTCTCGCGTACTTCCGGGTGTTCTCACCGTCGCGGGCGACCTTGCGGTAGAGGAAGACGTTCCCGAGCTGCACCTTCCAGAAGCCGAGGAGGAGCGGCGAATGCGGGTCGCCCTCGACGTCGGTGAACGCATGGTGCTTGCGGTGCACGGCCACCCACTGGCGCGGGCGGATCCCGGTCGTGATCCAGGTGACGAACCGGAAGACCTGTCGCACTCCCGGCGACAGCGTCAGTGCTTTGTGCGAGAGGGCACGGTGCAGGAAGATCGTCGTGCAGACGATCCCGAGCTGCGAGACGACGAAGCCGATGATGAGCGCGAGGAGTACTGGAGGCACCCCTGCACACTAACACTGCCTACCTGCTGGTCGGTAGGCTGCGAGATCCCTGCACTACGCTTGCTCGGTGAGCTCGACACCATCCGGTCTCGCCACGCGCGAGCTGATCTTGCGTTCGGCGTTGCACTGCTTCGCCGAGCGTGGCTACGACGGGACCTCACTGAACGACATCGCCGGCGTGGTGGGGATCAGGCGCCAGAGCCTGCTGCACCACTTCCCCTCGAAAGAGGCGCTCTACCGCCAGGTGCTCGAGCAGTCCTTCGCCGACTGGATGGCGCGGGTCAACGGGGCGATCGACAAGCCGCGCGACGGCTGGGAGCAGGTCGACCGGGTGTTGACATCCGGGTTCCGCTTCTTCGCGGAGAGCCCGGATTTCGTGCGGCTCGTGCGACAGGAGTCCCTCGCGGGTGGCGGGCGCCTCGCGCACGAGCTCGGAGAGGCCGTGCGCCCGATGATGAAGCGCGCCGTCGAGTTCTTCGAGCGCCAGATGGAGCTCGGGCGGTTCCGGCGCCACGACCCGGAGCAGCTGCTCCTCACCGGCTACGCCGCGCTCGCGACGTGGTTCAGCGATGTGCCGTTCCTCGAGGCCGTGCTCGGGCGGGACCCGCACGCCGAGGACGAGCTCGCGAGGCGCCTCGAGCACCTACGGACCTTCTTCAGGGCGGCGCTCGAACCGTGAGTCGATGAGCCCGCTCCAGGTCCCGCCGAATTGCGACCTCACGCTCGGCATGGTGTGCCTCGACAAGTCGGAGCCGGGGCGGACGGTGTGGTCGATGCGCGCCGACGAGCGTTTCGCCAACACGGCTGGGATCCTGCAGGGAGGGTTCCTCGGCGCCTTCGCCGACTCGGCGATGGGCGCGTCCGCCGTCACCTTTGCACGGCGAGCTGCCGGCGGGAGCGCCGAGAGCCGGAAGGTCCACGTGGCGAACGCAGAGATGAAGACGAGCTTCTTGCGCCCGGTCCCGGTGGGGAGCGATCTCACGTGCGAGGCCGTCGTCGTGTCGGGGGGCGAGCGGGTGGCCTTCTGCGAGGCGACGATCACGGACGAGCAAGGACGACTCGTCGGCCGAGCGAGTTCGACATACGTGATCAGTCCCAGGCCGTAGTTGGTAGGTTGTGCCGACGATGCCACAGGCCAAGCAGAAGGCAGGCGAGACGAAGACCGAGGTCGCCGAGCTCGTTGCGCTGATCAAGGCGTACGTGTTGCAGGAGACGGTCGGCCCGCTGAAGGGGATCGGGCGCCAGCTCGCCTTCAGCTCGGCGGCAGCGTTCCTGTTCGGGCTCGCGGCGGTGCTGACGCTCGTCGCCGTCCTGCGGGCGCTCCAGACCGAGACGGGCCGCGTGTTCGCAGGCGAGTGGAGCTGGGTGCCCTACCTGCTCACGGTCGCTGCCGCCATGGTCTTGCTCGGGCTCGCAGCGGCCGTCGGGCTTCGCAAGCGATCGGAGGCGCCATGAGCCAGCGGGTGTCGCTCGACGACATCGAGTCGAAGATGCGAGAGATCGGCGGGAGCGCGCAGGCGACGGTGACCTCAGCCGCCTCGACCCCGCCGATGATCGCCGGGGGAGCGGTCGCCGGCGTGCTCGTGATCGCCGCCATCTACGTGCTCGGGAAGCGACGGGGCCGCAAGGAGGCCCCGATCCTCGAGATCCGCCGCATTTGAGACACGCCGCCTGGAGCGGGTCGGAGGCACCGGGGACGCCGTGGGAACGTTGATCGACCGCTTCACGAGGGCTGCCGTCCGAAAGGGCATCCGTCAGGGTCTGCTCGCCGGCGACGGCAAGTGGCTGGCGGCCGGCGCCGTGGCATGGCTCGTACGGTTCCTCATGAAGAAGAACGAGCCCGCGGTCGTGCTCGAGCAGCTGAAGGTGGGCGAGACGATCGTCGTCGCGAACATCGGTCCACAGCACGGGCGCGCTGCCCGTCGGGCTCGGCGCCGAGGCATCGCAGCAGCTGAGGCCGCCCCCGGCGCCTCGGGCCGAGTGCCCGCTGAATGATGGCGCCGCCGGTGGGTGGCGGCGACGGAGAGGCGGCGAGCGGGTCAGGCGGCGAGGGGCCGGAGGGGCGCCCGTTTCTTGAGGGCGAGCGCGTGCTGCTGGTCGACCGCAAGGGGAGGCGCAACCTCGTCCGGCTCAAGTCGGGGCGTGCCTACCAGTCGCACTCCGGCGTCATCGAGCACGACCGCCTGATCGGGCTCCCCGAAGGAAGCGAGGTCGAGGCGCTCACGCGTGACTCCGACCGGCGCAACCCGGCGAAGTACCTCGCCATCCGCCCCACGCTGGCGGACGTCGTGCTCAACATGCCGCGAGGCGCTCAGGTGATCTATCCGAAGGATCTCGGGTCGATCCTCATCGCCGCCGACGTGTTCCCGGGCTGCCGTGTGCTCGAGGCAGGAGTCGGTTCGGGAGCGCTCTCGATGACGCTGCTCCGGGCAGGCGCTCTCGTGACGGGCTACGAGATGCGCGAGGACTTCGCCGAGCGGGCTCGCGAGAACGTGGCAGCTGCTCTTCCCAGAGAGCCGGCCCTGCCTCCCGAGGCGCCATTTCCGTCGGCCCGCTACGTGGTCGAGATCCGCGACGTCTACGACGGCATCGACGGTGTGTTCGACCGGGTCGTCCTCGACCTCCCCGAGCCCTGGCGTGTCGTCGGGCACGCCGAGGGCGCGCTCGTGCCGGGCGGGATCCTGTGTGCCTACCTTCCGTCGATCAACCAGACGGCGGAGTTGCGCGCCGCCCTCGCCCGGAGCCGCTTCGGCCTGCCGGAGACGTTCGAGACGTTGCGGCGCACCTGGCACATCGAGGGCCGCTCCGTGCGGCCGGACCTGCGCATGGTCGGGCACACGGGGTTCATCACCACGAGCCGGCTGCTCGGCGAGCGGGTCTCGTTCAGACCTTCGGACGAGGCTCAGGATGAGGGCGCCGAGGGACCGGACGGGTGAGAGCGGTGGATGACGTTCGACGCCAGCTGTTGAGCAGCGTCACTCGGTGACGATGAAGATGCACTCGCCGGGGCACTCCTCGGCGGCTTCGCCGACGGCATCTTCCAGGTCCGGTGCGACGTCGGCCATCTGAGCCGAGCCCCCGGGATCCTTGAGGACGTTGTCGCCCTGCTTCACGTAGGCGAGGCCGTCGTCGAGCAGGGTGAAGACCGAGGGGCAGATCTCCTCACAGAGGCCGTCGCCTGTGCATAGGTCCTGGTCTATCCACACCTTCATCGACCGAATCTCTCCTTCGACACTGCCGGGGAAGCATCCGCGAGCCGGGGGCGAGCAACTGGACGCGCTCTCGCCAGTCTATGGGAGGGCGCCCCCGATCCGCACTGACGTCGCCGAAGGTAACGACGACTTGCACGAGGTGTCAAAAATATCGGGCACAAACCGACCGCCCGCCCGACACGGCGGAGGACGCCTCGAGACGTGCCGCCGGCCGGGGGTGGCCGGTGTAGGGTCCGAAACAGCGGAGAAATCAGGTCCGGATCCGCTGAGGAGGTGACCGCGACGATGGGAATTCCCCGGGATCCGGCTGCACGAGGCTCGGGGGCCGACGCCGACAACGAGGAGCTCAGGCGCCGCATCGAGCAGGCCGAGGAGGAGATCGTTGAGCTACGGCGGCGGCTGCAGGAGGCTCCGCAGCGCGTGCGCGCCCTCGAGGAGCGGCTCCTCGAGGCCAAGGGCCAGCTCAGCCATGCCGCCTCACAGAACGAGAAGCTGACCTTCACCCTGCAGCAGGCGAAAGAGCACATCGCCTCGCTCCGTGACGAGGTGGACAAGCTGACGCAGCCTCCCGCCGCCTACGGCACGTACCTCGGTGTGAACGACGACGGCACCGTGGACGTCTTCGCGAGCGGCCGGAAGATGCGCGTCGCCCTCCACCCGGACATCACCTTGGAGGAGCTGCGCAAGGGGCAGGAAGTCGTCCTCAACGAGTCGCTCAACGTGGTGCTGGCCCGCGACCCCGACCAGGGTGGCGAGGTCGTCACGATCGCGGAGATGTTGGAGGACGGGAAGCGGGCGCTCTGCGTCGGTCGCGCCGACGAGGAGCGAGTGTCGGAGATCTCCGAGTACCTCGCAGGCGTGCGGCTGCGCGCCGGCGACTCCGTCCTCATGGACCCTCGCACCGGCCTCCTGCTCGAGAAGCTGCCGCGGCCGGAGATGGAAGAGGTCGTCCTCGAAGAGGTCCCCGACGTGAGCTACGCCGACATCGGTGGTCTCGACGACCAGATCGAAGCGATCACCGATGCCGTGGAGCTGCCCTACATGTACCGGGAGCTCTTCTCGGAGTACAGGCTCCCGGCGCCGAAGGGAATCCTGCTGTACGGCCCGCCTGGGTGTGGCAAGACGCTCATCGCGAAGGCCGTTGCGAACTCGCTCGCGAAGAAGGTCTCGGAGCGGACCGGGAACTCGAACACGCGCAGCTACTTCCTCAACATCAAGGGACCGGAGCTGCTCAACAAGTACGTCGGCGAGACCGAGCGCCAGATCCGGCTCGTCTTCCAGCGGGCGAGGGAGAAGGCCGAGGAGGGTGTCCCGGTCATCGTCTTCTTCGACGAGATGGACTCGCTCTTCCGAACCCGCGGGACCGGGATCAGCTCGGACATGGAGTCGACGATCGTCCCGCAGCTGCTCGCCGAGATCGACGGCGTCGAGACGCTCCGCAACGTCATCGTGATCGGTGCCTCCAACCGGGAGGACCTGATCGACCCGGCGATCCTGCGGCCGGGACGGCTCGACGTGAAGATCAAGATCGAGCGCCCGGACGAGCACGCCGCCGGGCAGATCTTCGCCCGCTACCTGACAGCGGAGCTGCCCCTCGACTCCTCCGATGTCTCGACACTCGGCGGCGGCGATCCTGACAAGGCCGTGAAGGTGATGATCGAGCGGACGGTGACCGAGATGTACCGGGCGGACCAGGACAACCGGTTCCTCGAGGTCACGTACCAGAACGGGGACAAGGAGATCCTGTACTTCAAGGACTTCTCGTCGGGAGCGATGATCGAGAACATCGTGCGTCGCGCGAAGAAGCTCGCGATCAAGCGGGCCATCGCGGCGGGGGAGCGGGGGATCCGGGTGGCCGACCTCGCGGCCTCGATCAAGCAGGAGTACAAGGAGAACGAGGACCTCCCGAACACGACGAACCCGGACGACTGGGCGAAGATCTCGGGGAAGAAGGGCGAGCGGATCGTCTACGTCCGCACCCTCATCGGCCAGGGCGAGGAGGAGCCGCAGGGAGGGCGGGCGATCGAGCGGGTGGGCACGGGCCAGTACCTGTGAGCCGCCTGCGGAGAGGATGACAGGCCCGAACGACCGATGCGGCATCGCGCGCCGCGAGGTGGGGTAGCGTCCGATCGTGGCCATCCCGAAGGTCTGCGGTATCGAGACCGAGTACGGCGTGCACGTCGTGTCGTCGAGCGAGATGAGCCCGACGACGGCCTCCTCCCTCCTCATCAACTCCTACGTGGCACGCCTCGAACGGCGCGTGGGCTGGGATTTCGAGGACGAGTCGCCCGGCCGTGACGCACGCGGGTTCGCGCGCGAAGGCGCCATGCCGCCGGAGATCGAGACCCACCTCGTGAACGCAGTCCTCACTAACGGCGCCCGCTACTACGTCGACCACGCCCACCCCGAGTACTCCACCCCCGAGTGCTCGAACCCGCTCGAGCTCGTGTGTCACGACCGCGCCGGCGAGGTGATCCTCGCGCGGTCGATGGACGCCGCCCGCCGCCTCCTTCCTCCCGGGGAGGAGATCGTGGTGTACAAGCACAACTCGGACGGCAAGGGGAACTCCTACGGATGCCACGAGAACTACCTCGTCGACCGGGCCGTGCCCTTCTCGCGCATCGTGCAACGGCTCACACCTCACTTCGTGAGCCGGCAGGTGTACACGGGAGCCGGCAAGATCGGCCAGGAGAACTCCGACACGCCGCACCCCGTGCCGTTCCAGCTGAGCCAGCGCTCGGACTTCTTCGAGGAGGAAGTGGGGCTGGAGACGACCCTGAAGCGCCCGATCATCAACACGCGCGACGAACCGCATGCCGATCCGCAGAAGTACCGGCGACTCCACGTGATCGTGGGGGATGCCAACCTCGCGGAGGTGGCGACCTTCCTCAAGGTCGGCGCGACGGCGATCGTGCTCGCGATGATCGAGGACGAGTTCGACGCGGGCCGCGATCTCACCCTCGCCAACCCGGTCGCCGCCATCCGAGCGGTGTCGCACGACCCGGGCTTGCACGCCCTGGTGGAGCTCGCCGACGGGGAGCGGCTGACCGCACTCGAGCTCCAGTGGGAGCTGCTCGCTCTCGCGCGCAAGTACGCGGAGGATCGCGGGCTCGCCGTGCTCGGGGACGAGGAGGTCGGCCGCATGGTCGTCGAGCGCTGGGAACAGGTGCTGACGGCGCTCGAGACGGACCCGGCCTCGCTCGCCGGCCAGCTCGACTGGGTGGCGAAGCTCCGGATCATCGACGGCTACCGGGAGCGGCACGGGCTCGAGTGGACGGACCACCGCCTGGCCGCCATCGACCTGCAGTACCACGACATGCGGCCGTCGAAGTCCCTCTTCGACAAGCTGCAGATGGAGCGTCTGGTCGATCCTGCCGACGTGGAGCGGGCGGTGACGGAGCCGCCCACGACCACTCGCGCCTACTTCCGCGGCCGTTGCCTCGCCCTGTTCGCGAAGTCGATCGTGGCTGCGAACTGGGACTCGGTGGTCTTCGACGTGGGTGCGGATCCTCTCCGGCGGGTACCGATGATGGAACCCCTCAGGGGAACAGCGGCGCACGTCGATACGTTGTTGGAGGGATGTGAGAGCCCGGCTGAGCTCGTCGAGCGGCTTGGCTCCTAGGAGACGACATGGCTGAACGTGAACAGAAGCGGCGCCCGGCACCGAGCCGGGAGACGGAGACGATCGAGGAGGACGAGGCCGCAGCGTCCACCGAGCGGGGGGAGAAGCTGAAGGCGGAGATCGACGACCTCCTCGACGAGATCGACGAGGTCCTCGAGGACAACGCCGAGGAGTTCGTCCGCAACTACGTGCAAAAGGGCGGAGAGTAGGCGGCCGCGCAGTAGCCTGCGGGCCGATGACGCTGCCCTTCTTCTCGCCCGGGCAGGACCCGGGCTCCAGCTTCTCGGAGCTGATCCGGCGACTGCAGGTGTCCGGGCAGCTTCCAGCCAGCGCGCCGGCCGTCCAGCCCGGTGGCGCGGGCGCGAGCGTCCAGGGGCTGTCGCCGCCGGACGGGCTGAGGGGCGTGGTGCACGGCACGACCATCGCGGCGTTGCGCTTCCAAGGCGGCATCGTCATGGCCGGAGACCGACGGGCGACCGAAGGCCACGCCATCGCCCATCGCGGGATCGAGAAGGTCTTCCCGGCCGACCGGCACTCCGCAGTCGGCATCGCCGGTGCCGCCGGGCCAGCCATCGAGATGGTGCGCCTCTTCCAGACCCAGCTCGAGCACTACGAGAAGGTCGAGGGCTCCACCCTCAGCCTGGAGGGCAAGGCGAACCAGCTCGCTCAGATGGTCAGGGCGAACCTGCCGCTCGCGATGGAGGGCATCGCCGTCGTGCCCCTTTTCGGTGGCTACGACCAGCGTCGCCGCTCCGGTCGGCTCTTCTCCTTCGACCTCGTCGGCGGCCGCTACGAAGAGCTCGAGTTCTATGCCACCGGCTCGGGTGGCCGCGACGCCCGGAACACGATCAAGCTCGGTTTCTCGCCCGAGCTCGCCGAGGACGAGGCCGTCGAGCTCCTCGTGAAGGCGCTCTACCAGGCCGCTGACGAGGACTCGGCCACGGGCGGGCCGGACCCGCTCCGGGGGATCTACCCGGTCGTGGCCGTGGTCGACGAGCACGGGTACCGCAGGTTGGAGGACGAGGATGTGGCGGAGCGCTTCGCCGCCCTCGTCGACAGCCTGCGGCGGCCCCTACCGAATGGACCGGCCGCGCCCGGTGTGGAAGGGGTGGACGCGCCATGAGCATGCCGTTCTACGTGGCGCCCGAGCAGGTCATGAAGGACCGGGCGGAGTACGCCCAGAAGGGCATCGCCCGCGGCCGGGCTCTCGTAGCCGCCTGCTACGAACGCGGCGTCCTCATCGTCGCGGAGAACCCCTCGAAGACACTGCACAAGATCAGCGAGATCTACGACCGGGTCGCGTTCGCCGGGGTCGGCAAGTACAACGAGTTCGACCAGCTGCGCGTCGCCGGCGTCCGGCACGCGGACACGAAGGGCTACTCGTACTCACGCGAGGACGTCGACGCGCGCTCCCTCGCCAACTTGTACGCCCAGTACCTCGGCCAGGTGTTCACCCACGAGATGAAACCGCTCGAAGTCGAGATCCTCGTGGCGGAGCTGGACCCGGCCGGGTCCGCGCACCAGCTGTACCACATCGCCTACGACGGCACGGTTGTCGACGAGGTCGGCTTCGCATGCCTCGGCGGTGACGCTGACACGATCACCACCCGCCTCAGCTCCTCCTATCAGGAAGGCTGGACGATGCAGGAGGCGCTCGTGAATTGCGTGGCGGCGCTGGCAGGTCCCGAGCGCGGCCTCGGACCGGGAGATCTCGAAGTTGCCGTGCTCGAGCAGGGGCAGGACCGCCGCTCGTTCCGGCGCCTCCAGAACGGGGATCTCGAGGAGATGCTCGGACCAAGCGGCGAGGCGACGGCGAGCGGCGACCTCACCCCGTGATGGCGACGACGCCGACCACGAGCAGGGCGATCACGACCACGAGTGCGACGGCTGCGCCGAGCCAGCTCGTGTGTCTGGCGTAGCGCACGTCGAGGTCGACGGCTTCGACGACGAGCGTCCCGAGCGACTCGCCCGCCAGCTCGGCTTCCACGAGGTCCACGTCGACGGCGGCGTCGACAGCGTCGGCGAGCAGGATCTCCCGGCTCAGTGCGAGCTGGTCTTCGCTCACGTAGACGTCCACCGCCCCCTGCAGGGGATAGGGACCGTCCGAGACTCCGCGCAGCTCGACGAGGATGCCTTCGGCGCCGAGCCGTGCCGCGACGACACGCCCGTGGAACGAGCCCTGCACCGTCGTCAGGTGTCTCATGTGACCGGTGGGTGGCATCCGCCCCGAGGCTACCGTTGAACTCGATGGAGCGCCGGATATTCGGCCTGGAGAACGAGTACGGCGTGACATGCACGCTTCGCGGGCAGCGGCGCCTCAGCCCGGACGAGGTGGCACGGTACCTGTTCCGGCGCGTCGTGAGCTGGGGACGGTCGAGCAACGTCTTCCTCGAGAACGGTGCCCGGCTCTACCTCGACGTAGGGAGCCATCCCGAATACGCGACTCCCGAGTGCGACTCCATCGAGGACCTCGTCGCCCACGACAAGGCAGGGGAGCGGATCCTCGAGAGCCTCGTTCGCTCCGCCGAGGCGCGCCTTCGCGACGAGGGGATACGCGGCGTCGTCTACCTGTTCAAGAACAACACGGACTCGGCCGGCAACTCCTACGGCTGCCACGAGAACTACCTCACGAGCCGCCGCGACGACTTCTCGCACTATGCCCAGGTGCTGATCCCCTTCTTCGTCTCGCGGCAGATCTACGCGGGCGCCGGGAAGATCCTCCAGACGGCTCGCGGGGCGATGTTCTGCCTCTCGCAGCGAGCCGAGCACATCTGGGAGGGCGTCTCCTCGGCGACGACGCGGAGCCGCCCGATCATCAACACACGCGACGAGCCCCATGCCGATGCTGAGCGCTTCCGCCGGTTGCACGTGATCGTGGGTGACTCGAACATGAGCGAGTACGCCACGTTCCTCAAGGTCGGGGCGACGAGCATCCTGCTCCGGATGCTCGAGGAGCCTGGCGTCGTCTTGCGCGACCTCACGCTCGAGGATCCGATCCGAGCGATCCGGGAGATCAGCCACGACATCACCTGTCGCCGGCCTGTGCGGCTCGCGAACGGGCGGGAGGCGAGCGCGCTCGACATCCAGAAGGAGTACCTGGGGCGCGCGATCCGCTACGACGAGCAGCGGGGCCTCCCGCCACTCGAGCACCGCGCCCTCGAGATGTGGCAGCACTGCGTCGAGGGCATCGAGAAGGACCCGCTCAGCCTCGACCGCGAGTGCGACTGGGTCATCAAGCACCGCCTCGTCGAGGCGTTCCGGCAGCGCCACCAGCTCGCGCTCGGACACCCGCGGGTCGCGCTCCTCGATCTCCAGTACCACGACGTCGACCGGCGCCGCGGCGTCTTCTACCTGATGCAGGCGCGCGACCAGGTTGATCGCGTGACGGACGACGACACCATCGAGCGGGCGATGGAGCACCCGCCCGAGACGACTCGGGCACGGCTTCGCGGCGAGTTCATCCGCCGGGCGAAAGAGCGCCGGCGCGATTTCACCGTCGACTGGGTGCACCTCAAGCTGAACGACCAGACGCAGCGGACCGTGTTGCTGAAGGACCCCTTCCGATCGCACGACGAGCGCGTCGAGCGCCTCATCGACGCGATCTGAGCGTCTGTAGACTGATCGGCCGTGGGCGGCCTCGACCCCGCCAAGTTGCTCGTCATCCTCGTGTTGGCCCTCGTGATCCTCGGCCCTGAACGCCTGCCGAAGGCCGCGCGGCAGATCGGGGCGTTCTGGCGCGACTTCAACCTGTTCCGCGAGCGCCTCGAGCAGGAGGTCCGCAGCGCCTTGCCCGACGTGGATCTCCCGCCCATCCCGAGGATGCCGGCACGTGGGATCACGGGCTATCTCACCGGCATGATGCAGGAGGCGGACCGAGGCTCCGAGGCCGGGGGAGCGGTCGAGGGTGATGTCGAAGAAGGAGGGGGTGCCGGCGAGAACCCGCCGGCCCGCTCCGAGTGGCAGCGGTCCGGCAGATCGCCGACGACCCCGCCTCCCAACGAGGGCCCGATCGTCGTGCCGAACGGCGTACCGGCCTCCTGGAGCGTGAGCGCGGCCGAGTCTCCGGGGTACGCAAGCGGGTCGTTCTTGTCGTCGGTCCCGGCCACGTCGCCGGAAGCGGTCCTCAGGGCAGAGGCGCGCCTCGACCTCGACGACCCGAGCTGGAATTAGTGCCGGCACCAAGGAGTCGTTGATGGCCCGGACGATGCAGCGACGCCAGGCCGCGCGCCCGTCACCCGACGCGATGACCCTCCTCGAGCATCTCGGGGAGCTGCGCCGGCGCCTCATCATCTCGCTCGTCACCTTCGTGGTCGGTGGCATCGCCGTGTACGTCGTCTACAACCCGTTGCTCGACCTGCTCACCACGCCGTACTGCAACGCCCTGCACTCGCTCCACCGGCACATGCACGGCTGTCCGGCCCTCTTCATCACCGCCCCGCTCGAGGGGTTCACGACGCGCCTCAACGTGTGCGCGTACGGCGGCCTCGTGGTCGCGCTGCCGGTCATCCTGTACGAGCTGTGGAGATTCGTCACGCCCGGGCTGAAGACGAACGAGCGAAGGTACGCCCTTCCCTTCGTGATCTCGAGCGTGCTCCTGTTCGCCGCAGGAGCCGTCGTGGCCTTCCTCATCTACCCGAGAGCCCTGCAGTTCCTCATCTCGTCCTCCGGTCCACACGTGACGTCGATCTTCTCGCCCGCGACCTACATCTCGCTCCTCATGGCGCTTGTGCTGATCTTCGGGATCGCGTTCGAGTTCCCGGCCGTCCTCGTCGGCCTCGAGCTCGGTGGTGCCATCACGAGCAGGGGACTGCGGTCGTTCCGCCGTTGGGCGATCCTGCTCATCGTGATCTTCTCGGCCGTGATCACACCGAGCTCGGATCCCTTCTCCATGCTTGCGCTCGCCGTCCCGCTCCTCGCGTTCTACGAGGGAGCGATCGTGGTCGGCCGCGTCCTCGGCAAGTGAGCCGCCCGAACCCCCTCGACCTGCGCACCGCCTTCGAGCGCTCGTACCCATACCCGCTCGATCCGTTCCAGCTGGCGGCGATGGACCTGCTCGACTCGGGGCGCTCGGTGCTCGTCACGGCGCCGACGGGTGCCGGCAAGACCGTCGTGGCGGAGTACGCCGTCCACCGGGCCTTCGCCGAAGGCGTCCGGGCCTTCTACACGACGCCGCTCAAGGCGCTCTCGAACCAGAAGTTCGGCGACCTGGTGCGCCGGTACGGCGCTCGTCAGGTCGGCCTCCTCACCGGCGACAACTCGATCAACGGCGAGGCGCCCGTCGTCGTCATGACGACCGAAGTGCTGCGAAACATGATCCACGCCGAACGCACCTCGCTCTCCCGTCTCGGCTATGTGGTGCTCGACGAGGTGCACTACTTGGAGGACCCGTACCGCGGCGGCGTCTGGGAGGAGGTGATCCTCGGCGCGCCGCCGGAGGTGAGGCTCGTCTGCCTGTCGGCGACGGTCGCGAACGCCGGCGACCTTGCAGCCTGGATCGGCACGGTCCGCGGTGACACGGGCATCGTGCGGGAGGAGCGCCGCCCGGTGGCGCTCCACGACTTGTTCGCGATCGGCGACCGGAGCTCCGAGCGCATCCACCTGCTGCCGGTCTTCCTCGACGGCAAGCCGAACCCGCGCGCGATCGAGCTCGACGAGCTCATGGCGCGCCACGGGCCCCACGTGCGCCGGCCCCGATCGCGCGTGCTCCACACCACGCACGGCCGCGCTCGCTCGTACCGGCCGAGGAGAACAGAGGTGGTCGAGCGCCTCGACGAGGTCGACCTTCTCCCGGCGATCTACTTCATCTTCTCTCGCGCAGGCTGTGACGAGGCCGTGCGGTATTGCCTCGAGGAGGGCTTGAAGCTCACGACGTCAGCCGAGCGGGCGCGCATCCGCGAGATCGTCGAGGAGCACGTCGATGCGCTCTCCGACGACGACTTGAGCGTCCTTGACTACGGCCGGTTCGCGACGGCCCTCGAGTCAGGGCTCGCCCCGCACCACGCCGGCATGGTGCCGCCGTTCCGGGAGGCGGTGGAGCAGTGCTTCTCCGAGGCTCTCGTCAAGGCCGTGTTCGCGACCGAGACCCTCGCTCTCGGTATCAACATGCCTGCGCGGTCGGTCGTCATCGAGGAGCTCTCGAAGTTCTCCGGTGCCGGGCACCAGGAGCTGACTCCTGGCGAGTACACGCAGCTCACCGGAAGGGCCGGCCGGCGCGGCATCGACGAGGTCGGCTACGCCGTCGTGCTCGCCTCGCCGTTTCACACCTTCGACGACGTGGCGCGCCTCGCGGGCGCTCCGGGGAGAGCGCTCACCTCGTCGTTCCGCCCGACGTACAACCTGGCCATCAGCTTGGTCCGGCGTTTCGAGCGTGCCGAGGCGTATCGCATCGTGACCTCGTCGTTCGCGCAGTGGCTCTCCGAGGAGGATCTCGGGGGCCAGCTGACGAGCGTGCTCGGGATGCTGGCGGACCGGGGGTACGTCCGCGGCTGGTCTGTGACGGCCGACGGCGAGATGCTGGCGGGGATCTACCACGAGGCCGATCTCCTCGTGGCCGAGAGCCTGCGGCGCGGGCTGCTCGACGGGCTAGAGCCGGCGGCGATGGCGGCGGTCGTGTCCGCCTTCTGCTTCGAGTCGCGGCGCGAGCGCGAGGGGAGCCCGGACGTCCCGCCCGGGACCGTCTCGGAGCGCCTGCTCGCCATCGGCGAAGTCGCCGAGCAGCTCGGGGAGGACGAGCGGTCGAGATCCCTGCCGCTCACGCGCGGGATCGATCCCGGCTTTGCACTGATCACCCGCGACTGGGCACGGGGAAGAGAGCTGCGACGGGTGCTCGCCCCCGCCAGCCCGGGGCGTAAGCCCGGCCCGCGCCGCGCCGTCCGGGCCGTCATGACCGGAGGCGACTTCGTGCGCAACATGAAACAGGTCATCGACCTCCTGCGCCAGGTGGCCTCGGTCGCCCCCTCCCCGCAGACGCGTCAGGCGGCGGAAGGAGCGGCGCGGCGCCTTCTTCGCGGAGTCGTGGCGGCGTCCTCCCAGGTGACCGTGGAGGGCCCCGACACCGCCTCGGGCTCCGCCACCGAGGCGCCCGCCACGGGTATCCACGCTCGCGGCGCGAGCGCCTCGTAATCTCAGCGGGGCATGTCGCTGACAGGGCCCGAGACCTTCACCGCCGACGAGCGGGCACTGCTCTCGCGGTACTTCACGAACCTCGACGGGCCGGTGTTCGCCCTCGTCAACCTGCCCGAAGTCGTGAAGGGGGCGCTCTTCGCCCGGTACTCCCGCTCGCCGAAGAGCCTGCGGCGCCTGTTCCTCGACGAATTCGTGGACGACCTCGACGTCACCGGTGACACGAGCCTCGACGCCACAGTCGGCCTGCGCCGAGCGGAGGACCTCTACGAGCGCGTGTTCAGCGAGTACGGGGACGACTCCGTCGCCCAGCTCGGCGGCGTCCACCTCGCTTGCGAGCAGTCGTCCAACCTCCTCACGAAGATCCTCGAGCGGGGCAGGTTGATGTCGTACCTCGAGCAGTCGACCCGGTACATCCCCTATGACACGCGCCTTCCGAGCGGGCACTACCGCTACATCCGCGATCCCGCCATCCTCGATTCGCCCCTCGGCGCCCGTTACGTCGGCGAGATGGACCGCATGTTCGACACCTATGG
>JAJYGM010000743.1 GCA_021785095.1 Actinomycetes bacterium | reverse complement strand
GCTTCGTGGTCGGCCGGGGCCTGCCTGGCCCTCAGCGCCTTCATACCGGCAGCTGGCGCCGCCACCCGTTGTACGTGCTGGGGCGTTGGAAGCCCCGAGTGCCGGCCCTGAGACCCAGACCGGTCCGTAGATGGAGCGGGCACAGCGTAAGGACCGGGAGCTGTTCCAGGGTGGGGTTGTGGGACTCGCGGCCGGCGTGCCGCCGCACCCTCCGGCTCCATCCCCCGACGGTTGGGCTGCTTAGGTTCGGTTCAGTAAGACCGGCGTTCCGAGGCCGATCGCGAAGAGCGCCCCCGCCGCGAAGGCGAGGGCGACTAGGCCCAGAACCGCCGCCGTGCGGGGCCGTGCCACCCAGCTCCGGAGTCCGGCGGGGCTGAGTTTGGTGATGCTGGCGCGAGCAGAGCGGGCGAGGAAATGCCCGATGTCTCCGGCAAGTTTGCCGGATGGGCGCGCCGCGAAGGAGTTGGAGAGCACCAGCGACACCGAAACGATCATGGCAATCATCGCCAGGGTGGGTTGGACGAGCCCGGTGACGGCCAGCGGGACTCCAATGCCGTTGAAGGCCAGGGCGATGGCGAGGTTCTGCCGGGTCTTCTTGAAACTGCTGGCACCAATGTCGCGAGCGTCCGCGACGGCGGTGAGCCGGTTGCCCACCAGGACGACGTCGGCGGACTCGATGGCGATGTCGGTACCGGCTCCCATGGCGATGCCGATGTCGGCCTGGGTCAGCGCGGGGGCGTCGTTGATGCCATCGCCCACCATCACCACCCGGTGCCCCTGGCCTTGCAGCGCGCGGATGATCCCGGCCTTCTGGTCGGGGAGCAAGCCGGCATGAACCTGTTGGATCCGGACCCGCGCGGCGACCGCCTTGGCGGTGGCCTCGTTGTCCCCCGTGACCATGACCGGCGAGATTCCCGAATCGAGGAGCCGCGCCACGGCCTCGGCAGCGTCCGGCTTGACCTCGTCCGCGATGCCGAGAAGTCCGGCCAGAGCGCCGTTGTAGGTGACGGCAACCACGGTCTGGGCGGCTTTCTGCATGGCCTCGAGCTGCGCTTGGAGCGGCCCCAGCTCCCCTCCGCGGGACTTGATCCACGGGGGCCGGCCGACGGCGATCGCAGCGCCCCCGACCATGGCGGTGACCCCCTGGCCGGTCTGGGAGGCAAACCCGGTGGCGTCGGGAATGGCCAAGTTCCGCTGCTCGGCGGCGGCGGCGACGGCCCGGGCCAGGGGATGCTCAGAGGCGACCTCGACCGCCGCGGCGAGCTGCAGCAACTCGTCGGGGGAGGCGACGGCGCTTGGGCTGGCGGCCAGCAGCTCGACAACGGTTGGCCGCCCGGCCGTGAGCGTGCCGGTCTTGTCGAACACCGCGACGTCGATGTCGGCAAAGACCTGGAACGCCTCGCCTGAGCGCATCAGGATGCCCCGCTCGGCGGCCATCCCCCCGCCGCGCATCATGGCCAGCGGCGTCGACATACCCAGGGCGCAAGGGTAGCCCATGACCAGCGCCGCCAGCGCGGCGAAGACCCCCCGAGCGAGGTCGACCTGCCCGGTGGCGGCCCAGTCCCCGAGTGTCCACACGCACAGGGAGAGGACTGCTGCGCCCAGGACGACTGGCACGAAGACCTTCAACACCCGGTCGACGAGCAGGATGATGCCCGGCTTGAGGGCCCGGGCCTCCTCGACGTGGCGGGCCACCTGGGCCAGGAACGTGTCTTCCCCGACCTTGGTGACCTCGACCACGAGCATGCCGGCGGTGCTGACCGACCCTCCGATCACCTGATCTCCGGGCCTCTTGTGGGCGGGGATCGGCTCGCCGGTCACCATCGACTCGTCCACTGCCGATTCCCCCGCGACGACCCGGCCGTCGAGGGGGAGCAGCTCGCCGGGACGCACCCGCATCCGCTCGCCGAGGCGCACCTGGGCGACGGGCACCTCAACCTCGTGGCCGTCCCGCAGCACCCGGGCGGTGTCAGGCTGGAGGTCGAGCAGGCGGCGCACCGCTGCCGAAGAAGTCGAGCGGACGAGCGACGACACATAGCCGGAGAGGAGGTGGTAGGTGGTGATGAACACGGCCACTGACAGGAAGTCCCCGGCGGGGAAAACCTGAGGGGCGACGAACAAGCCAAGCAGGCCGCCGACCAGACCACCTAGGGCCCCGGCCTCGAGAAGGACGTGCTGGTTCCATATCCGCCGCCGGGCACTGGAGTAGGCCATCTTCAGGATCGGTCGGCCGACCACAAAGATCATGGAGAGCGCCATCCCGAGCACCAGCCAGGGCCCGAAGGCAAAGGACCGCCCCTCCCAGGTGACCGAGAGCGGATGGCCGGTCGCCCACAAGTAGCTCATCAACCCCAAGGTGGCCACGGAGAGCACGAGCCCCACTTGAAAGTGCTCCCGCTCGGCCTCCAGTGCGGCTTGCTCCTCCTCGAACAGCCCAACCTTGCGCGGGCCGCGCACCGAGTAGCCGACCGCGCGCAGCGTGTCGACGATCCGCTGCGGCCCGACGACATCGGGACGGTAGGTGAAGAGACCCTCTTCGTGGGCGAGGGACACCGCCACCGCCTCGACCCCATCGAGGCGCCCGACCGCCTTCTCGATGGTCGACACGCAGAAGCTGCAATGCAGGTTGCCCAGCCTCACCTGCAGCCGGGCGGTGCCGTCGGGGGCAGCCCGCACCCGGTCTGCCAGCCACCCGAGGTCGGGGCCGCCGGCCGCAGGTCTTGTCCCGGCCGCAGCCGAATCGCGCCGTCCGGTCGTCGTCGACATGGTGTGGCACCTCCTCCGGGCGACGGTACACCTTCTATCTAGATGGAAGGTCAAGCCGCAACCGGTGAAGGCGGCAGCGGATCTCCTCCGGCGCTTGATTGGTGGTCTCTCTGGTCAGCGCAGGAGGCGGGCGAGCGCCACGTGGACGTAAAGGGCGAGCCCGGGGGACGCTCAGTCGCGGCAGCGGTTGCCCTTCGCCGCCTCGCGGGAGGGTCTCATCTCCGCCTTGACCTTCCATCGAGGAGGATGGTTTAGATTGATCGGGACAGCCACTTGGAGGTCCCCCATGGCCAGGAAGGCAACGATCACCGTCGAAGAGATCCACTGCGAGGGATGCGAGCGCACTATCTCGGCCCGGCTGACCAGACTGGACGGGGTGCTGCGGGTCAGGGCGGATGCGGCAAGCAACCAGGTACAGGTGCACTACGACGAGCAGTCGATCGACGAGGCCAGCCTGAAGGCGGCGCTCAGCGAGATCGGCTACCGGCCGGTCGAGACCAGCCTGTCCAGCTGATGCGAATCGGCGAGCTCGCCGCACGGGCCGGGGTGAACCCGAAGACGGTCAGATTCTACGAAGCTCGCGGCCTACTCCCCGACCCGCCACGACTGGCCTCCGGCTATCGCGACTATGGCGGGGAGGCCCAGGCGCGGCTGGCGTTCATCAGGACCGCCCAACGCCTCGGCTTCACCCTGAACGAGATCCGCGAGATCATCTCCTTCAGGGAACGTGGTGAGCGCCCCTGTGACTACGTCCTTTCGGTCCTCAGCACTCAGGTTGCCGACCTCGACCGGCGGATCGGCGAGTTGGTGGCGCTACGAGCCGAGCTGGTCGCGCTGAAGGCCAGGGCCGATGAGCTCGTCGCCGAGGAAGGCCGCTTCTGCAGCATCGTCGAGCATGCCGCGGCCGCAGCGCGGTCAGGTGGTCGGGCTCAGGGAGCCCGCACCTGAACCCGCCGTGGACACGCAGGGCAGGCGTGGAGGGGTGCTGGCGCACCGGGGGCAGGGATGTGGCCGACCCTCCGCGAGAGGACTGGGGAGCGGAGGTGACCACCGGCCGAAGCAACCGCTCCACTCGGCAGGAGTGCGAGCGCCAGGGTGAGCTTGGCTTAACCTAGGACGCCACCGTAGGGCGCCACCGGAGATCTCGTCCACTGACGGGGCGCGAGGCCCGCCTTGGGCCGTCCGGTCGTCGCCCGGCGTGACCGTGGAGCGCGTTCAGCACTCCGGGAGGCGGAGAAGCTGGTAGACAGCGCCGTCGAGGCTCGGTGCTTCGACGTGCGGGCGGGAGAAGACTTCAGGATAGGGTCCCCCGCCCCGGTTCACCCAGCCGGTCACGAGGCCGGCGGTGGCGGCGCCGTGGAGGTCCCAGGGATGGACAGCGACCATCGCGAGCTGGCTAGGTTCGACGGCAAGTTCTGACGCCGCGTACCGATAGGGCTCGGGCCGAGGCTTCCAGTGCCGGGCGCCTTCGACCGACAGCACCCCAGAGACAAGTGACCTCAGCCCAGCCAGATCGAGGAGTGCGGTGGTGATGGCCACGCTACCGTTGGAAAGGGCCACGGCCGGGACCTCGGCGCCGCGCAAAAGCTGGAGTGCCACTGCGGAATCTGAATGGGCGGGCAACTCGGAGCATGCGGCGATCAGCCCCCGGTCGGCTCCGGGCGGAAGCGGGCAGCCTGCCGCGCGCGACACCTCGGCCAGAGCCACGGTGGCGACCTTCGCGAAGGTCGTGGCCCCGCCCGCGGCACTCAGAGCGAATCCGTCGCGGAGTAGTACTGCGAACCACCACTCCAGGGCGTGGGGCGGCAGTCCGAGGCGGTCGAATTGGGGACGTAGGACCGAGAGGTCGAAGAGGGTACCGATGACGTCGAAGGCTACAGCCCGAGGACGGCGGGCGCGAGCGCTCACGGCACTACGATCAGCTCGCGCCGACTCCTACTGGTGGATGGAACGCGGCATTCCCTGCGCCCGGAGCGCTCACGAACCCACGGTTTCACGGCGGTGTCCCTGCTGCCAGTCCTCCTCGACCCCAACCTCGCCCTCGGTAAGGCCGAAGGCCCGCAGCTGCGGAGTCTCCCGAAGCGAGCGCTTGAGCTCGGCGAAGCCGCCGAAGCGCGCCAGGGCTACCACGTGTTCCCACAGGGCGACCGCCTCTGAGGATTCCGGCAGCCGGCTTATGACGGGGCCGAAAAGCGCGGTGCCCCCGGGCGGGTCGAAGTGCAGGATCGGTGTGCCCACATCCCTCCCGGTGAGCGAGAGAGCGTGGTCGGTCTCCTCCCGGATCTCGGCATCGAAGGAGCTGTCGGAGACGGCCTCGGCCAGCTCGACGGGAAGGCCGAGTTCGCCTAGGATCGGTGCCACGAATGCTCCCGCGTCGCGATGCAGATCCTGCTGGCGGCCCGGGGTCGAGTCGAAGATCTCCGCCCCGTAGGCGGCGTACAACGGTCCAACGGCGTCCGATCCGCGTACCGCGCGGACGGCCGCGGCGACCCGGAGCAACTGGAGCCCAGCGCTGTGGCCGCGCTCATAACCGGCTGGGAAGTGGGTGGAGTAGTCCACCTCGTCGTTCAGCAGTCGCAGCGAGATGAAGCGCCACTCGACCTGGCATCCCAGCTGGCCGGCCACGAGGCGCACCCACTTACTGGTGATCCAGGCAAAGGGGCACACCGGGTCGAAGTAGAAATCGAGGTCAGCCATCACGCCTCGCCTCGGGGGGGATAGTCGCGCTCGACGAAGAATCGGATCGCCCCGACCAGGTCCTCGACGCGCGGCCGAGCCGCGGGCATGGAGTTGAGAGCGGCCATGTAGATCGTTCCATCGGCACGGACCAAGTAGATCCCCGGCTCCCCGAACAGCTCGGGTTCCGGTTCCTTGACACCTTTGGAAACGAACAGGCCCCACTCCCGCATCGAGGCCACGCTCTGGCCGAAGCCTAGGTCCAGACGCTCGAGCTTCCATTCGGTGGCGCTGCGACGGGCACGCGCCTCGCCGTCACCGCTCACCGCGACCACTTCCACCCCGAGCGCGGCGAGTTCGCCGACAGCCCGGTCCAGCTGTGCGAGATAGCCGCGGCAGATGGGGCAGTGCCATCCCCGGTAGAAGACGATCAGGGTGAAGCGCTCTGGCTTTCGCTCCGCCAGCACGAACCGTCCGCCGCCTACCAGGCTCACTTCGAGAGGCGGTGCTGGTTTGGTCGGGAGCGGTACCGACCGCATCCCTCCCCCTGCCTCCGGGCTCATCTGGACTCCTCTTCGGATGTGAGAGGCCCGCGGCGGAGTCTGAGCGATTCGATTGAGCCGGACCGGGGCAGAATCGGGTCCTCCCAAGGAAGGCCCACTTCATACGACTCCACCTGACCACTATAACAGACAGGTCTGTCTGCCGCCATCCCAGCGCTATCCTGCTGTGGTGGCGACGACCTCACCGACGGCTCGAGAGCGCCTGATCCAAGTCGCTAGCAGTCTGTTCTACGCGGAGGGCATCCACGCGGTCGGTATCGACCGGGTGATCGCCGAAGCCGGCGTCGCCAAGGCCACCCTTTACGCCCACTTCGCCTGCAAGGAGGATCTCGTCGCCCAATACCTGGAACGGCAGAGCGCCTGGTGGGCGGCCGCAGTGGAGCAGCGCGTGGCCGACTTGGGCGGCGCTCCGCCCTCCGGGATCCTGGCCGCCTTCGACGTCCTCGCCGAAAGGGTGGCCGACCCGGGGTATCGAGGGTGCCCGTTCATCAACGCGGCCGCTGAGTTCCCCCGACCGGGACCGGTCCAAGAACAGGTCGGCCACCACCGCAAACGTGTCCGCGATACCTTTTCGAAGTCCATCGGCGCGCTCGGTGAAGCCCCCTGGCTGGTCGACGTTCTGGTAGCCCTGTACGACGGTGCCATGGCGAGCGCCTACCTCGATAGCGATCACGGTGTGGTCGAGCCGGCCCGACGCGGCGCAGAAGTGCTCCTACGATCTGGCTCCGGCGGCTCGCAAGCCAGGGGGTGACCGGATTGCGAAGTGTATGGGGTGGTGAACCAGAAGCTCATGCCCAAGGTCACAACGCGCGCCCACAGGGCTGCCGTGTCGCAGATCCTCGAAATCAATGGGAGCTGGGAAGCCCCGAAGGTGCGGGGGTTCGATGTCGACGCCCTCATCGCGCACTTCCGCACCGTTTCGGCGCTCTCCCTCACCAGCCTGCGCACCTTTCAGTCCCGCTTCGGCCTGGCGCTGGCCTCATACCGCAGCTACCTGCAGAATCCCGGCTAATACCAGCCGAGGCGACGAGGGAACCTTCCGTGGGTGGATCGGGCCAAACGGGGAGTCAGGGAGGAGTTCCCGGAAGAGCGTCTCTGCAACCCTAAGCGACTCTGAGCGCGGCTTCCACCACAACGCCCATGCCACCGCGGTCGTCCCTCGTGGCGACTTCGGCCCCAGGGCGCTCGGCTACGCCCCGCTCAGAGTCGCTT
>JAJYGM010000378.1 GCA_021785095.1 Actinomycetes bacterium | reverse complement strand
GCATCGAAGAGCGGAGCGAGGTCCTCGCAGCTGAGCACCGTCCCGCCACCGCCGAGGCTGCCGCGCAGCTCCTCGTGGACCCCGGCGCCGAGGTCGTGTTCGTCGAGCGGCTCCGTATCGCGGGGGTCGAGCCCATCGCCTGGGACAGGTCGTGGCTGCCCGCGCACCAGGCTGGAGCGCTTCTCGGCGCCGATCTGTCCTCCGGGGGGCTTTACGACCTCCTCGCCACCCACTGCTCCTTGCGCATCACGGGGGGCTGGGAGCGTATCCGGCCCGTGATCCCCGAGGTCGCCGAGCGCAAGCTGTTGCGCCTGCCGCCTAAGACGGCCGCCTTCTCGATCGAACGGCTCGCCCGCGCCGGAGAGGACCCCGTCGAGTGGCGAAAGAGCCTCATCAGGGGAGACCGCTACTCGCTGATCGCCCAGTGGCCGGTGGCCACGCTGCGTCAGCCCGACGAGCTCTCCTGAGGGCGTCGGGCGCCGACGGGGGCGCCGACGCGGGGCTCGTCGTCGGGATCTCCAGCTGGACGGCCGCCCCGCCCTCGTCACGGTTCCTGGCCGTCGCGGTCCCCCCGTGCGCCCGGGCGATCACCTCGACGATCGCGAGCCCGAGCCCCGTCCCACCGTCCGACCTGCCGCGGTCCGATGTCGGTCGCCGGAAGCGCTCGAACGCATGCGGCAGGTACTCCTCGGGGAAGCCCGGCCCCCGATCGAGGACCTCGACGGTGAGCACGCCGTCGTGCTCCACCCCGCGGACCTCGATGGAGGTCCCCCGCGGCGCGAACCGGAGGGCGTTGTCGAGAAGGTTGTCGAGCGCCTCGCGCACGCGGTCCGCGTCGAGGAACGCCCAGCAGCCCTCCCGCGCCGAGACGTCGATCTGGACGTCCGCCGCCCGGGCGCGCCGGTCGGCTGCCCGGGCCCCTCGCTCGAGGATCCGCCCGACGTCGACCCAGTCGAGGCGCAGCTCGAGGCGGTCGCTGTCGCTCCGGGCGAGCAGCAGGAGGTCCTCGGTCAGCCGCACGAGCCTGGTGGTCTCCTCGGCTGCGCTCGCGACGGCGTCACTGAGCTCCTCCTTCGTCCGGCCGGGCCGGGAGGCCAGCTCCAGCTCTGCGCCGAGCACCGCGAGAGGCGTGCGCAGCTCGTGGCTCGCGTCGGCGACGAAGCTCCGTTGGCGCTCGAGCGAAGCGTGAAGGCGGGCCAGGAGGTCGTTCATGGTGCGGGCGAGGGTGGCCAGCTCGTCGCGGGTCGCCGGGACCGGGATGCCCCCACCGCCGTCGCTGCGCACGAGCGCGGCCACCTCGCGGCGCATGCGTTCGACGGGGGCCAGCGCTCGCCGCGCGAGGAGGTAGGACCCGGACACGGCGACGACCAGGACGGCGATGCCGCCCGCGATCACGCCCCCCTCCACGGTCCTCACGCTGCCGCTGTAGGACTCCAACGAGACCGCGGCGACCGCGACGTACCCCGGGTGGCCCGCGTAGGGCTCGGCGACGATCCGGATGGACTCGTCCTCCCCGGAGCGCGTGAGGGCGATGCGCCCCGCGGCGGCACGACGGAGCGCGGTGCCGGACACGAGCGGGACCGTGCCGGCGTCCTGCCCCGACGCCGTCACCTCCCCCGCGGGACCCAGGATCTGGAGCAGGTACTCGCCTGGGAGCGACGCCGGCGACGACGAGCCGCCGCTCACCGGGGTGGTGTAGCGGCCTGCGACGCCCGCCGCCGTCGCGAGCTGCGCGTCGATCGACCCGAGCATCGAGCTGGACTGGGCCGCGACGAACAGCCACCCCCCGATGGCGACCAGCAGGGCGGCGGCCGCCCCGAACGCGAGCATGAGACGGATCCGGATCGGCACGTCAGGCCTGCTCCGCCTGGCGCAGGCGGTAGCCCATTCCCCGCACCGTCTCGATGTCGTGCCGCCCGAACGGCTTGTCGATCTTCCTCCGCAGGTACGTGACGTACTGGTCGACGACGTTGGACGTCCCGTCGTAGGCGAAGTCCCACACGGCGTCGATGATCTGCGTCCGCGTCAGCACCGTGCCCTGGTGGCGCAGGAAGAGCTCGAGGAGCGAGAACTCCTTGGGGGAGAGCGCGATCTCGTGGCCGTCTCGAAAGACCTGCTTGGTCGCCGGGTCGAGCCGGAGGTCGCCGTTGGCGAGCACGGTGGGACGTGCCCGGTCGTCCCGCCGGACGAGCGCGCGGATCCTCGCGGCGAGCTCGAGGAGGCTGAACGGCTTCACCAGGTAGTCGTCGGCGCCGGCATCGAGGCCCGCGACCCGGTCGCCGACGGCGTCCCGGGCCGTGAGCATCAGCACAGGTGCCCAGATGCCGGCTTCCCGGAGCTTGCGGCACACCTCGAACCCGTCGAGGCGGGGGAGCATGACGTCGAGCACCACGGCCGCGTAGGGGTTCTCCTGGGCCATCCAGAGCCCCTCGACGCCGTCCTTCGCCACGTCGACGGCATGGCCCTCCTCCTCCAGGCCGCGCTTCAAGAGCGACGCCATCTTCACCTCGTCTTCGACCACGAGCACCCGCACGGTGTCCACGCTACGGACGGACGATGAGAAAACGATGAGAACGTGCGGGATCGGCGGCGCGTGGTTCGCTTCGAGATGTGAACGGCTCACATCTCGGTCTCATGGTCGTCACACCAGCGGTTCTGCACCGTTGTCCCCGGGTCGCGCTGCGAGCGCAGACGAGCGACGAAGGAGCAGAAGGAGCAGAGGGATGGCAGCAGAGGACCGGGTGGTGAAGACGTCGCAGCCGGGACGGGCACGACCGGCTGAAGAGGGCCGCGACCGAGGCGTGCGGGCTGTCCGGCACCTCTCCAACTGGACCGTCGCTGCCATGGTGGCAGGCGTCGGCGTGACGACCGCGGTGCTGGCGAGGTCGACCCTCTCGACCGGCGCGCCGGCCGGGAGCGCCGTCACCGGCGGGAGCGCCGTCACCGGCGGGAGCGCCGGCGCGGGAGGGAGCACGGGAGCCCGGACGGCGCCGCCGGCCGTCCACGGGCCGGTCGCCGTGACCACGCCGTCGGGTGTGGTCATCCAGAGCGCGGGGACCACAGGAGCGAGCGCGACCACAGCCGTCGCGGGACCGGCGACGGCAGGCGGCGGCCGGGTCGTCTACTACCGAGGGGACACATGACCGCCGTCCTGCGAGCGGGCACGGCGCGGCGCGCCTCGCCGCCCCCGCCAAGCTGGAGGGTCTCTTCCCTCCCGTCGTCCGGCGAGGCGGACGTCGCCGTCTGCGAGCGGCGCGCGCTCGGGACCACGGCCCACGTGGTCGTCTGGCCTCACGAGGCGCATGCCGCCGTCTGCGACGCGGTCGACCGCGTGCTCGACTCGCTCGATCGCCAGGTCAGCCGCTTCCGTACGGACTCGGAGCTCGTGCGGGCCGAGCGCAACCCCGGGTCGCCCACCTTGCTCTCCCAAGGGGCGGCGGAGGCCCTGACCGTCGCGCTCGCCGCCGCGTGCGTCACGGGCGGACGGGTCACTCCGACGGTCGGCGCGGCCGTGCGCGCGCTCGGCTACGACCGCGACTTCGCGGCGATCCTGCCGGGCGCCGGGGACGGCGGCACGGGCCCGGCTCCCAGCTGGCGCGACGTCGAGCTCGTGGGTCAGGTGCTGCGGCTGGCTCCGGGGCTCCTGCTCGACCTCGGCGCGACCGCCAAGGGACTGGGGGCCGATCGCGCCGCGTGGGCCGGTCTCGGCGCGCGAGGCGGCGCCCGGGGAGTGCTGGTCGGCCTCGGCGGCGACGTCGCGGCCGCCGGCGAGCCGCTTCGCGGCGGGTGGCCCATCGGGGTGGCCGAAGAGCCCGTCTGCGACTGGAGATCGGCGCCGGACGTCGTGCGGCTGCTGTCGGGAGGCGTGGCCACCTCCTCGATGCTGCATCGCCGCTGGCGGAGCGCGAAAGGGATCGTCCACCACATCGTCGACCCGTCGACCGGGGAGCCCGCCGGCGGCCGGTGGCGGACGGCGACCGTCGCGGCGCGCACCTGCGTCGAGGCGAACACGGCGAGCACGGCCGCGATCGTGGCCGGCGGCGACGCCGAAGCCTGGCTCGCCGACCATGGGCTGCCGGGCCGGCTCGTCGACCACGAGGGCGCAGTCCACCTGGTCGGCGGATGGCCCGAGCACGCCGAGGGACTCGTCCCCGCCGTGCCCCGGTCGATCTTCGGGCGCGCCGAAAGGGTGCGGAGATGACCGGGGCCGCGACGGCCGGAGGGACGCAGCTCCTCTGGTTCGTATCGCGTGGGAGCGGGCTCGTCCTCCTGGTGACCCTGAGCGTGGTCGTCGCGCTCGGCGTTGCGACGAGGCTCGGGTCCGCGCCGTTCCGGCTGCCCCGCTTCGTCACCACGGAGCTCCACCGCACGCTCTCGCTGTTCGCGCTCGCTCTCCTCGCCCTGCACGTGACGACTGCCTTGCTGGATCCCTACGTCTCGATCGGCTGGCTCGCGACGGTCGTGCCGTTCACGTCGCCCTACCGCTCTCGGGTCATCGCCCTGGGGACGTTGGCCGTCGACCTGATCGGCGCGGTGATCGTCACCAGCCTCCTGCGGAATCGGCTGGGGTACCGGGTGTGGCGTGCGGTCCACTGGTGTGCCTACCTCGCCTGGCCCCTGGCGATGGTCCATGCGCTCCAGGCGGGCCCGGACTCCCGCCTGTGGTGGGCGGGTGCGCTCGAATGGGCCTCGATCGGCGTCGTCGCGACGGCCCTCGTGGCACGCGTGCTCGCCGCGCTCCGGAGGGCGGCCGCCGGCAGCCCCAAGGGACGGGGACCGACGAGCTCGCGCACGCCGAAGAAGCCGCCGCTCCTCGGGGAGCGCGCCGGGTGAGCACCGCAAGAGTCCCCTCCACGCTGTGGCGGGCGGGGGTGCCTCGCGTACGGCCGGCCGGCGCGTGGGCGCCCGAGGGCGGGGGCGTCCCGCGCCTCCTGTCGCCGGCGGGGACGCCGGTCGACCCCTCCTGGCGCGCCCACCTCGCACGCCACGGGCCGATGCCGCCGATCGACTCCGCCGCGGCGAGGGCACGGCTGTGGGACGAGCTCTCCCGGGCCGGGATCCTCGGGCGCGGCGGCGCAGGGTTCCCGATGATCAGGAAGCTTCGGGCGGTCGCGCCCGGCGGGCGCTCCCCGGTCGTCGTGGCGAACGGCACCGAGGGCGAGCCTGCCAGCGACAAGGACAAGGTCCTGCTCCTCCAGGCACCGCACCTCGTCGTCGACGGGATCGCCGCCGCGGCGGCGCTCGTCGGCGCCCGCCGGGCCTTCCTCGTCGTCTCCGAGGAGGTGCTTCCCGCTGCGGAGGCAGCCGTGCGCGAGCGCGCCGGCAGACGCACCGGCAGGTACGAGGCCCTGCGGATCGAGGTGGCGCCGGCGGCGCGAGGCTTCGTGGCCGGCGAGGCGAGCGCCGGCGTCAACTGGGTCCAGGGCGGCGCGCCGCTCCCGCGCATGACGCCGCCCCGGCTCGTCGAGCGCGGGATGGGGAACAGGCCCACGCTCGTGCAGAACGTCGAGACGCTCGCCCACCTCGCGCTGGTGGCGCGCCACGGCGCCGACTGGTACCGCGGGACCGGCACGATCGAGGAGCCGGGGTCGATGCTGGTGACCCTCTCCGGCGCGTTCGCGCGTCGTGGTGTCTACGAGGTCGCGATCGGGACGCCGCTCCTCGGCGTGCTCGACATCGGCGGTGCCGATCCGGACGACCTCGGTGCGGTGCTGCTCGGCGGCTACTCCGCGTCGTGGGTGCGCGCCGGCGACCTGCGGTCGCTCGTGCTCTCGAGAGAGAGCTTGCGGCGTGTCGGCGCCTCACCCGGCGCCGGCATCGTCGCCGCGCTGCCGAGGAACCGCTGCGGTCTCGTCGAGTCCGCGCGAGTGGTCACGTACCTCGCGGGCGAGTCGGCCGGCCAGTGCGGCCCGTGCGTCTTCGGCCTGGCTGCGATCGCGGGCGAATTCGAGCGTCTGGCACGTACGGGCGACGCGGACCTCGCACGGCTCCGCCGATGGATCGACCAGGTCGACGGCCGGGGAGCCTGCGCACATCCCGACGGCGTCGCGCGGTTCGCGCGGAGCGCCCTTGGGGTCTTCGCCGCAGAGGTGGACCGCCATCTCGAAGGCGAATGCAGCGGCACGGACGACGAAGCGGTGCTCCCGCTCACCCCGGCCGAGGGGAGGTGAGGCCGGTGCGGCTGGTCGTCGACCCCGTCAAGTGCGACGGGCGCGGGCTCTGCGCCGAGGTGCTTCCCGAGCTGGTCGGCCTCGACGACTGGGGCTTCCCCATGGTGCCGGGAGGGCCGCTCGAGCGCGAGCTCGAGCGCGAGGCTGCCGAGGCGGTCCGCCTCTGCCCGCGGCTCGCGCTTCGGCTGGTTCCCTGACAACGACGTCGCTGCTGCCGTCACTGCTCCGGCGCGCTGAGTGAGCCGGGACATGCGCGACCCCCCGCCGCCTGATCGGCGGCGGGGGTCGCGCACAGCGCCCGTTCCGGGCGGGGGGTTGCTATCCGTCGAGACCGGTGGCCCCCTGCGCGGCGTCACCGGAGGTCGGCGCGGCGCCCAGGAGGCTCGCGGGATCGACCGACCGGTCCACGCTCGTGCGGTCGAGGCTCGTGCGGTCGAGGCTCGTGCGGTCGAGGCTCGTGCGGTCCACGCTCGTGCGGTCGAGGCTCGTGCGGTCCACGCTCGTGCGGTCGAGGCTCACCGACGGGTGCTGGAGGGCCCCGGCGTGGTGCGAAGGCGACGCCGCGCCAGCCGCACCCACGCCCAGGAGGCCGATGCCGGCAGCGCCGGCGGCAATGCCGGTCGCGACGACCATGGCCCGCGCCCGCCTCGAACGCGGCGGCTTACGGCCCTCGATGCTTTGGGACTTCATCTTCTCGTTCCTTTCGTTCAGGTTCGTCGCCCTCCTTCGGGCACCTGTACGGTGCGCTCCGGTCACTGTGATGGTGGTGAGAGGAGGATGTGACCGGCTCACATGTTCAGGCTCACCTGGTACGCGTCCGGGCGAGCCGCGCCATCAGGCGAGCGAGCGGTCGGCCGCCATGGGGGTCTCGCCGAGGATGACGGCCGTCCCCGCCCACGCCCACGTCTGCTGGCACGGCAGTTGGATTGGACAACAGGGAGAGACTCATCGCGACGAAACGGTTCTCAGGAGTCGACGGCGTCTTCGGGCGCGTCTTCTCGGTGGCCAACCGCCGGTGCCGCCTGGTGCAGGCGCGGTCCTCGGCCCGGCCGGTGAGGTCGTGGCACTC
>JAJYGM010000091.1 GCA_021785095.1 Actinomycetes bacterium | reverse complement strand
GCGGATTTCTCGGGGCCTTATCAACGCTGCGTACGCATGCGTATGCAGGGTGTGCGCGGCGAGATATAGCCGGTGAGCTGCGAATCCGCGGCGACCGGCACGTCGACGTCGCCGTTCGAGACGGTCTTGCGTATGCATGCATAGGGCATGCGTACGCACTGCACTGATCAACGAGATCTCGATGGGACCGCGCCCGAAGTGGGCTTCCGGGTGCTGCCGTGGCATCCCGTCGGGCGATCTGGGCGTGCGTTCGGTACTCCCGGTGCCCCTAGCGGCTCGGGACGTTGCGATCCAGAGCCGTCGCTCTGTAGCGGCTGACACCCTTGCGCGTTGGTTGTCGTAGCCGCCCAGATCGATTGTTCTGTGCCGCCCTGAGGCGCGTCAGCGGCTAGCGCCGTCTGTTGCGTCCGGTGGTGACTGGGCGGAACCGTTGGGGGGTTCTGCGAGGAGCTCGCGGATCAAGGGGCCTTTGGCGTCGGCGTAGAGGTTCATGTCTGCCCACCCCCGGGTGGCGAGGGACCGTTTCAGGTCGGCATATCGGGAGCGGGCGGCCGGGTCGGCTCGCAACCGGGCTCGTAAGTGCAGGTACCGGCTGATCTCGGGACTGCTTGGCCGGTAGCAGTGCAAGTTGGCGGGCAGCGTTGCCCCCCGTGGAAGCGCTGGACGGCAGGCTCGGCGCGTAGGCAGCGATGGCCGGGCTCCCGGACCCGTAGCTCCCAGCCGGCGCTGACCAGGTCGAGGAGGTAGGCGGATTCGTCGTCGGGGTCTTCGATGCCCGCGACGATGTCGATAACCGGCTTGGCTGCGAGGCCCGGCACGGAGGTCGAGCCGATGTGCTCGACCAGCAGCAGCCGTTCGCCGAGGAGCGACTGCAAGGCGGCGGCGTAGGCCTCGTACTGCGCCGGCCAGGTCGGGTCGGCGCCGGCGATCACCACGGTGACCGGCATCGGCCCACGGACGAGCACCCGGCGCAGCTCCTCCAGCCGCTCGCTACCCACCACGTCGAGGGTACCCGCCACTCTGGCGACTCACTACCTGGTTCGAGCCTCTTCCTCAGCCATCGAGCATCGAGCAACAGCCGAAGTTGACTCAGCCAGGTAGTACAACCAAGCCTTCGCCGGCTGCCGGCCCGGTGAACGCGTCAATCGTCCATATGAACTTGGCGGCCGTGCGCACAGCGACTTGGGGGACCTCGATCTTCATGGCAAAGGTGGCGCTGACGCCGGCCGCCAAGGCGGGGACCGTGGCGCAGTCGAGGGTGTAGGAGCGGGTCACGTGGTCTCCCTTGCCTCCTTGAGTATAGAGGTAGAGGGCCTCCTCGTAGCTGGGGCAGGGGTGCAACTCGACGGAGGTTCGAGTCGGATTGGTCAAGGTGACGGTGTATTCCAGCAGGTGTCCGGAGCGGATCTGCTTCTGGATGTGAGCGGTAGCGGTGAGCGTCGCCAGCGACCCGGCGGGAGGCGCCGGCGCGGGCGAAGGCGCGACTCCGAGCCCAGTTTCTGAAACCCCGCAGGCGGTGTTGAACACGACGTGATCGACCCGAAGGATCCCGCGCCTGTCAGGCAGGACAACCTCGACTCCGTCAAAGCGGTGGCCGACGGAGTTGGTCGCAGCGACCGCCGCCGGCGCGTTCAGCGCCTGGCACCCGTCCTCGGTGCCGATTACCAGCCGACCAGACTGGCCGGGAGACAGGTTGGCCGGGTCGAGCGGCCCGAACATGCTTAGGTGCGTGGCGGCGAGGGCGTGCAGCGCGCCGCTCTTTCTGATCCCGACCAGGTCGGGGTAGCCGGCGAGGCGACATGTCGAGCGACTGACGTTACTGAGCACGATCGGGTTGGCGAGGTTGCCCGCCGCGGCGCCTCCCTCGCCCGATTTGGCTCGAAGGTCGCTCGCGGTGCATGGGGGGGCCGGGGCCAGCGTGGTGGTCGTGGGTACCATGGTCGTCGTAGGCGCTCCCGCCGCGATAGGCGACCAGGGCACCACGCTGCTGGTCGTACTAGATCGCAGCGCTGTTCCGGGTGAGGGCGAGGTACCGGTTGACACCACCGAGCCTCCTGCGCCGCCGCACGCGGCGAGAACAGACGCGGCGATCAACCCACCGACAACCAGCGCGCTCGCCGTATGCCGCCGACGGCCACGGTCGCTCGAGTCTCGCATCACCCTATTGTGACGTCCCTTGCGAGCCGAACCTTCCCGGCTTTGTGCGACGACACGCTGGGAACGGGCCATGCGTCAACCCATCTCGTACACCCGGGCCCATAAGGAGCCGGGCTGGCCGTCGCCGACGGGCCGTTCCGGCCGTTCCGATTGGGGATCGGCTTCCCGGCGCTTGCGCCCATCATGGTTAGCTCTTGACGTACGCGACAGGCCAACCAGGGTCGTCTGTCGGCGGAGAGTCGGTCGAGTTGAGCGCCCTCGGCCTGCCTCCTAGCTTGGAGCCCGACCGACGGCCCACCCCGGCAAACAAGGCGTAGAGCGCACCCAGAGGCCGACTTCGGGTCCGGCGAACCCACCGAGTAACCTTACGGTTGACCGGGAGGTTCGTGTGGAGAGGTTCGTCGGAGTCGAGGATGCCGGCTCGTCGCTGGGCAGGCTGGTTGAACAGGTTGCTGCTAGCGCTGCCGGCCTGGATACCGGGGTGATCGACGAGGCGATCGCGGCTGCGCGCCAGGTGTGATCGCTGGGTGCATACGCGCGGTGGCAGAGATGGTAGAGCCGGGGTTCGCGCTCGCCGTGGTAGCCGACGAGCCGGACAATCGAGTCCTAGAGGCGGCGGTCGAGGCACGAACTGACGCGGTCGTCACCGCCGATACCGGGCTACTGACCCTGGGAGCGCACGACGGCATCCCAATCATGTCGGCGACGCGATTCCTGGAGTGGCGCGGGAGCGCCGAGCACTGGCCGAGCTCGTTTGCCGGCGGCCACCGGGGTGCGCCCGCGAGGCCGCCCAGGTCATGATGGCTGGTTGCTCGACTGCGGCGTCGACCGCGTCGTCGCCCACATCCATCCTCAACACGAGGCTTCCATAGCCGTCACCCGGGCGGTCGGGCTCACCGCTACCACGAAACTCGTCGACGGAGAAGTTCGCTGGGAGATGTGAGACCCTGGCCGTCCCGACACACCATCCCGCTGCGGGCCTGCGGGTGCCCGGTCCCTGGCCGGGATGGCCGGAGTGCGGGTTCGTGTGGGTGATCACCGGGTCATCTACGAAGTCGATGACCCCAGCCGAGCGGTAACCGTCGTCCAGGTCGGCCACCGACGTGAGGTCTACCGGCGCTGAGCGATCGTCGGCTGGGCCGTGGTAGTGCCACATAGCGCTGTCAGAACCACGCCACTTACCCCTGAAGGTCACACCGGTGTGACGCCACAGTGTCACGTAAACGGCCGGTCCCGGAGGTCGCGTCGGGGTCCCGGTCGTTCTTCAGTTCACGAGTTGGTGAGCTCTCTGGTGCGACACGCCAAGGACCTTGCCGACGTCGCGCAGTGCCACGCCCTGCTCGTGCAACTGCCTTGCAGCGCTGCGAACCTCGGCAGCGGCCTCCGCCTGTGCCTTCGCCGCGGCCGCCCGTAGCTCCTCGGAACGCCGGAGATGGACCTCGACCTCGACCGGGAGACGTATGTCGTACTCGACTAAGACCTCCTCGGGGTCGCCGGTCATCACCGCGATGAGGTCCTTTGCCATGGTGTCCAGCTCCCGCAGGTGTCGTGCCTGGGTCGAACCGACCCCATCGACGCGAACGAGCCAGAACCGACCGTCACGGGTCACTGTGGCCCGGTAGCTCGCCATCACTTCCACCACCTTTCACCCAGCTCGGGTTCGCACTGCTTGAAGATGTCCTCGCTCAGCCCAAGGCCGATCTCGACATGACGGGGCACCGGGATCATGGTGGCGCCGAGCCGGTAGACCTGTGGTTGGTGCCCTCACGCTGCACCTCCCATGCGACACCAGCGGCCTTGGCCTGGGTGGCGATCCGTTTCACGATCTCCCGTCGCTACACACCTTGTCTATCCCGCCCTTGACGGGAGTGCCAAGGGTGGGATAGATGCCCTGTCGTCCTGTGGTGGGTGGACGTGGCCCTGAGAGCCGGCGGACGGCGAATGGCGGCCTCGACTTGACAGGAGTCGGGCTGCTCGCGGTCCCCTCAGCCCGCTCGCCAGCGCGCTCGATGGCGCGATAGACGGTGGAGCGAGCAACATCGAACAGCTCGGCGAGCTCGATGGTCGTGTGCCCGCCAGCCCGCCAGAGATCGACGAGGTGCGCCTCTTGGTTCGCTTTGAGCTTGGGCTTCTTGCCGCGCAGACGGCCCTTGGCCTTGGCCACGGCCATGCCCTCCCGACTACGAGCCCGGGCGAGATCGGCCTCGAACTCCGCGACCATCGCCAAGACCTCGAACAGCAACCGGCCGACAGGGTCGGTCGGGTCATGGATCGAACCGCCGAGATTGAGCTTGACCTGCCGGCGGCGCTGTTTTCGGCGCCGGCGGGGATACGCCGTCGCGGAGCCCGAGACCTCCGAGCTCCCGGGCCGTCTCGAGCGTGTCGGTTCTTACCTGCTCGAGCGGCGCCCCGAAAGCTTCGGAGAGCTCTGCCGCCAGCTCTTCGATGCTCGCAGATCCGTCGAAGCACTCGGAGAGGAGTCCCGCCGTCGAGTTGAGCACGTGGATCCGCCCGGATCGTCCGCCGACGATTATCACCTCGTCGTCCAGCCGCCGAGAGACCACCGAATCGCGCGGCCGAGGCGCGAACGAAGCGTCGATCTGCTCGGGCAGCCTGTCGGCAGTGGCGTCGACTCTTGGCATCGAAGACGAGGTGGTTGTGCCCGGGACGGCAACGGTCTAGTAGTCGCTCGTCGCCGGCGACTGCTCGATCACGATGTAGGTCTTGCCCATCCGCCAGTCGCGCCCAGATGGCCGGTCATGGCAGGACTCAGAGCCGCCGCTCGGGATTGTTCTTCCCGACGGCCGACCGTTGGAGCCTCGACACCCTCCCGATACTTCAGCGTCTCACTTGTCCTGACGACGCGTGTGCAGCATCGCTCCGAGGCCGCGAGCAGGTACCGGACCGCACTCTCCACACAGCGGTTTGCTCACCGCGAACCGGGGGGCTGGGTGGAAGCAGACCAACGGGGCGACCCACCCCTGGTCCGGCTCACCCGCAGGGGGTGTTCCTACAAGCGAGTCACCCGATAGAGGACCGCCCAGGACCCACCGTCGTACAGATCGAAGACTGCATCGTTGACTGCGGCGACCTGACGGTAGATCGACCCACCGATGCACGCGTTGCCGGGTGTCTTTAGATCTGCGACGGGAGTCGTGCGCAGTGTCTCTTCGTTGATGCTCCAAAGGCGAAGGCCTGAGGTGCACGAGCCGCTCGGCCCGACCGAGAACAGCTTTCCGCCCAGGCCGACAAGCCAGGAGCCGACCTGCTCGTTCGGTGATCTGGCGACGACCGCGCCACTTGGGCTGAGATGGGCCACGTGGCTCGTCAACGACCCCGCTGAGGTTGTGCCCGGCGACGGTTCGAGGTACGCGAAGTAGATCTGCTTGTTGACCGACACCATGTTGTAGACGGAAACATAGTTGCCTGCGGGTCGGATCAACCTCTGGGCGTGAGTGCGGACGTTGATGCGCATGAAGTCAGCGCCGGCGCCGGCGCCGCCTGCGAGCCAGAGGTATCCGGCAGCGGCGAGAATGATCGGTTCTGTGCCCCCAATCTTCGGAACATCAACATAGGTCCACTCGACGGCTCCAGTCGCCGGCGAGAGCTGCAGAAGCTGTGGCGAGCTGGATGCCTTCGGAGTGGCGAACAACCAAAGCGATCCGTCGTAGTAACCAAGCTGGGTGTGAGCGATGTCGCTTCCAAGGAACAGCGTCGTCGACAGGGCGGAGAGAATCGTGGCGAGGTGAGTCGAGGTCGAGAAGCGCTCGATCCGGATCGCGTAGCTTTCCGTCTTGGCGTCCGCGGTCGTCGTCTCGAGGAAGAGCGCCCCGTTCCCCGCAGTCACATTCATGCCGCAGCGCGGGATCGGGTAGATCGTGAGGGCCATCGTGATCGGATCGAGCCGACCCATCCGACAACCCGTGCCGTAGTCCACTCCGGTCGGTCCGGAACTCATTAGCCAAATTGCTCCCGATGCCGCCACAACCTGGTCGGGTGAGAAGCCTTGGCTGAAGTACTTCGCCTCGACGATCGCAGAAGGGGACGCGCCAGACGTCGGCAGAGCGGTCAGTTGCGGCGCGATGATGAACAGTGCAAGGCACGACACAACAACCCAGCGCACGACTCGCAGCACGTAGTTAGCCCTCCCCTTCGACGCATAGACGCGTCACCGGAGCGGTATCCCATAACAATGGCCGCTGGTCGGCGTCACCTCCGGCGGTACAAGCCAACCCGTCACGCTCCCCAGTCGCCTGGGGTGAGACGCTAATCGCTCGCCGCGGCGCGAGCGACCTCAGATCCAGAACGTATTTGGAACTCGTGGGAGGAGCCTCCTTCGCCCGCTGTGGATGGTTGAAACCGATCCCAAGGCAGCGGCAGCTCCAGAGTCACGATTGACGTCTGTGTGGGTGGTCATGAGGAATCCCTGACTCAAAGACGTCCTCAGATCACCTAGGTGATCGCCTCGGGGGGCGTGAAGTCGTAAGGCCCGTGTAGTCCGAAATCCTGGTCGTTACTGGGATAGCGGAGCATGGCCACCCTCGCGGGTCGGCTTCGCTCTGGCTTCGGACCTTCAGCTGATCCTCAATCGAGTGAGGTGCAGCCCCTTGCAAGAATACGAGCCCCACGACGATCTCGTAGACAGGCTCAGGCGATGAGTTATTGAGGTAGATCGGAGTCCTGGACGAGGTGCCTATCAAAGCCTCGGGGGCGAGGTCGGCTGGACCTGTCCAAGCCGAGATCAGGCGTGCTTGAGCACGATGTCGTTCATATCGATCGGTCGTCTCCCGGACGCGCCTGACCTTGCGTTCTCTGTAGACCTGCACAAGTGCGAGAGCCACTGCACTGACCGTGCCAAGGGCAGCTACCCACGTGGCAAGATCACCCCACTCGATCACAGCTGCGGTTACCAGCACCGGCTCCTCATCCTCTGAAGGCTACGCGGTGCCGGAATCCGCTTGAGCGGGCCGACCCGTCACAGAGGGAGGCCCCTTTGTTACCAAGAGGCTCGCCGAACCCTTTCTGCTGTAGGTGACCTCCGCGAGGACTTGCGCTGCCGAGATGGGGTGAGCGGTCCAGCGAGCATCACGGAATCTGTCCAGCTGCGGCA
>JAJYGM010000783.1 GCA_021785095.1 Actinomycetes bacterium | reverse complement strand
GAAAGCCGGCGAAGTGGGTCACCGCCTTCGCCGCGGCGCCTTCGTCGTAGAGGACCACCCCGAGGTAGTACTGCGCGACGAACAGCCGCCGGTCGACCCTCACGGCCTCCTCCAGCGCCGATGCGCCCTCGGCGGCGACTGTCTGCTCCTTCGCCGCGGTCGCCGCACGCCAGTCGAGCCACCCCCACTCGGCGAGCGCGACCGGCTGGCGCGGGTCTTCGGAGAGGACGTCGCCGTAGAGCTGCATCGCCTGCGTGGCATTTCCCTCCGCCACGAGCACCGATGCCTGGCCGAGCTGACGCTCGACCCGCTGCGCCACGTTGAGCGAGACGCTGCCCGTCGCGAACTGCCCCGGGAGGCGAGGAGACGTCAGGCCGAGGGCGAGGAGCAGGGTCGCCGCCACCACCGACGCCCCGCCCAGCGCGGCGAGCCACCACCGGCGTCGCCATCGCCTCAGGCGCAGCCCCAGCAGCCACGGCCGCGGGGACGGCTGCGGGGACGGCTGCGGGGACGGGCGGGTGCCGCCTGGCTGGCTCGTCGGACCGCTCGTGCTTTGGCGCGGGGACAGTTCGGCGACAGGGGACGCCGCACCCTCGGCGACGGGGGACGCCGCACCCTCGGCGACGGGGGACGCCGCAGTGCGGTCCCGGGGCAAGACGGCGTACGCGTCCAGGGCCGCGTCGACCTCGGCGAGTCGCCGCTCGTCCCTCGCACACAGGAGCCGGTAGTCCTCGTCGGTGAGGTCACCCTCGAGATGCTCGAGGGCCGCGTCGTCGAGAGAGCGCCGGAGGAGGTCCCGCTCGTCGCGCAACCGCCACTCCTCGTCGCCGGCGCGGGCCCGTGCGACTCGGTCCACGCTTCGGGTCATGCCCCGGCCCCGGGCACCCTGCCGTCCTCCAGGACGTCGGCACGCAGGCTCCGCCAGGAGCGAGACCGCCGCCAGAAGAACGCCCCGAGCGCTGCCAGCGCCAGGATGCCGGCCACGAGCGGGACGAGCCAGACCAGCGACGAGAGCCCCGAGTCGGGGGGCGACAGCAGGATGCTCGGCCCGTACTGGGCTACGAGACGCTGCTCGATCGCCCGATCGCTCTCCCCTGCGGCCGCGAGACGGGCCACCTCGCGGCGTACCGCGATCGCGCTCGACGCCGTCGACTGCGCGACCGAGATGTCCTCGCAGCTCGGACAGCGGATCTGCGTGTCGAGCGCAGCGGCGCGTCGCGCCGCGCTCGGCGCGGCAGATGACGTGACGCCGCTCCCGATCACCAGCGCCACGGCGAGCGCGACGAGCGCGAGCACGAAGCTCGCGCGTGCGCCATAGCGCCCGCGGGGTCCCCGGTCGTCACCCACCGGCGCTGCCCGTGCCGCCGCTCACCAGTTCCCCGCGTCGTGCAGCCGTGAGCAATTGGTCCAGCTGCGCGACGGTGGCGGGCCCGATCCACGTGCCCACCACCACGCCCGTCGGGTTGACGAGGAAGGTCATGGGAGGCGAGCTGACGCCGTAGCGGTTGGCAACCGCGCCCGCGCTGTCGGGAACGACGGGCCACCGGATCCCCCAATCCGAGACGAACCGGCGCGCGTCGCTCAGCGTGTCGTTGAAGACGACGCTCACCATCCTCGCGCCGTGACCACCATCGCGCGACTGGCGGAAGGCGAAGTCTTGGAGGGCGGGCTCTTCTTCCACACACGACGAGCACCAGCTCGCGAAGAAGTTCACGTAGACGTAGTGGCCCCGCTCGCTCGTCAGCGAGAACCTCCGCCCCGAGAGCGTCGTGCCGCCGAGCGACGGTGCCGGATGCCCCACGAGCGGGCTCTCCACCTGGGTCGCCTGTTGCGGCGGGCGGGTCGCCGCCAGGACGGCCACCACGACGAGGACGAGCGCGACGCCGCCCGCGGCCCACCGGGCGACATGCCGGCGCGAACGACGCGCCGCAGCGGCCGGCGGCTCTTCCGGACGAAGCGGTGCGAGCGTGCTCACCGGTTCCGGCTCCCGGCGCCGACCCGCTCGGGCTCCGGCGGCGCCCCGGCGACGAGCGGTGCGAGTGCAGAGACGGGGTCGGTCGAGCGCCGGCGGTTCCCCGGCACCATCGCGAGCAGCCCGCCGAGCCCGATGATCATGCCGCCGGCCCACATCCACGCCATGAGCGGCTCCACGATCACCCCGATCGCAATCGCTGTCTTCGGCAGTGTGCTCACCACGTTGCCGCCGGTGGAGGGCCCTGTCCGACCTGTGGCCGACCAGGTGAGGTAGACGTCGCCGAAGACTCCCGAGTCGATCGCGGGCGTCCCCACCGCCTCGGAGTTCGGCCCGCCGTACTGGCTCACGGCGGGTGCGAAGGGCCCTCCGCCGTCGACGCGCACGAGCGCCTCGGTGGCGAGCCGTTGCGACGTGTCCACTGTACGCAGCCCTTCGAACACGAACGTGTGGCCGGCGAAACGGACGAGCTTTCCCGGCCGCAGCACCAGCTCGGCCTGGGACCGGAACGAGGTGGCCGCGACGAGGCCGAGGGCCAGCACCACGACACCGAGGTGCACGATCATCCCCCCGTTCGTGCGGCCGACGAGTCCGCGCCACGCGCCCGTGCCCCGGCGCGTGCTCGCGCGGACGGCAAGGACGAGCGAACGCAACGCGGTGGCGGCCGCGAACGCGGCAAGACCGAAGCCGAGGAGCGGCTCGATCCCGCGTACCCCGCCCGCGACGCACCCGACGACGGTGAGGACTCCGGCCCACGTCGGGATGGCAAGGCGCCTCCACAGGACTCTGGCGTCGACCCTCCGCCACGAGAGTGCCGGCGCGATCGCCATCAGAAGCAGCAGCGCGAGCCCTGCAGGGACGGCGACAGTGTCGAAGTACGGCGCGCCCACGGTCACGGCCTGGTTCTTGATCGCCTGGTAGAGGATGGGGAACAAGGTGCCGAGCAGGACGACGAAGGCGAATCCGACAAGGACGAGGTTGTTCAGCAAGAACGCGCCTTCGCGCCCGAGCGGCGCGTCGACGCCGACCGGCGAGCGGAGTCGGTCGCCGCGCCACGCGATCAGGCCGAACCCGACCACCGCCACGAGCGCGAACAGGGCGATCAGCTCCGGTCCGACATCGGACTCGGTGAAGTTGTGCACGGACTCGACCACGCCCGAACGGGTGAGGAACGTGCCGAGGACCGTCAGCGAGAAGGTCGCGATCGACAGTGACAGGTTCCAGACTCGAAAGAGCCCCCTGCGCTCCTGGACGAGGACCGAGTGCAGATAGGCGGTGCCGCAGAGCCACGGCATGAGCGCCGCGTTCTCGACCGGGTCCCAGCCCCAGAAGCCCCCCCATCCCAGCACCTGGTAGGACCACCATGCTCCGAGGACGATCCCCACCGTGAGCGCGGTCCACGAGACCAGCGTCCAACGCCGGACCTCCGCCTGCCACAGCTCACCGACCCGCCCCGTCGCGAGCATCCCGATCGCGAAGGCGAATGGCACCGAGAAGCCGACGAACCCGATGTAGAGCAACGGTGGGTGGACGGCGACGAGCGGGTTGTCCTGCAGCAGTGCGTTCGGCCCCAGGCCCTTCAGTGCCGCGGCGCTCGTACGAAAGGGGTTGGCGGGCCCAGTCATGAGCCCGAAGAAGAAGGCGGACAACCCGTACATGACGAGCATCGCCCAGCGCACCACGTCGTCCCCGGCGCGCGTGCGGTACCGCCACACGACCAGCGACGAGAAACCCGCGAGCACGAAGCCCCACAGGAGGAGCGAGCCTGTGAGCGCGGACCACAGCCCCGTGATCGAGTAGACGAGCGGCGTCGCCTTCGCGTTGTTGTCGGCCACGTAGAGCAGGTGGAAGTCGTGGCCGACGAGCGCGAACTCCATCGCGGCGACGGCCACTCCAGCCCCGAGCAGCAGGACCGCCGCGAACCACCTGCCGTCGAGCATGCCGCTGCGCCCCGCGTCCAGGGCCGTGGTGCTGCGCGCTGCGTCCAGGGCCGTGGTGCTGGCGCCGTCGGCGGCGCACCCTTCGCCGCGGGCGGCAACGGTCGGGCGGCCGGCCGCCCTGGCAACCGCCCCGCGCACCAGCCCGGCCGCACACACCACGACGCCGACGAGCGCGCCCACGAATGCGATCCAGACGCCTGCAGCGCCAAAGACGGCGGGCAGCATCAGGGGACGACTTTGCCGCTCGGACCCCGGACTCGTGTGGGGTGCGCCGCGATGTATGTGGCCGAATGCTTGACCATGATCTGGTTCGACACGAAGACGTCGGAACCCGCCGAAGCGAAGTGGCCCACGACGACAACGGGGATGTCCGGCTGGAAGAGCTCGGGTGGAGATCCGCTGTTGTGCACGGCGATCTTCCGGCCGCCGCCCGACACCTTGAAGTCCGCGCCTTTCGCGGTTCGGTGCACGCTGTTGCGGACGACGACGCCTTCGAGACGGATGACGCTCGTCCCGATCCGTGCCTTGTGCGCGAGCGCCTGGGACACCGTGTCGAAGTAGTCGAGCGAGCTCCCGAGGCCCTCGAGCAACAGGTAGGCGATCGCTGCGCCCAGCAGCGCGAAGACGAGAAGCAGCCGGAGACGCCCGCGGCGCGGCGTCGCGCGCGCGGCCCTCGGTGGCGCCGCTCTGCCGGGCGCCGTCGCCACGCTCACCGGCGCGAAGCGTGGGCGGACGCGTCATCCCCCCGGGCGGTCTCGTGCCCCCCAGGGACCCGTGACGCGCCCCCCCGGCCGGCCGCTTCCGCGGCGAGCGACCGCGAGGCGGCACGCTCGAGCCGGCGCCGTCGCGCGAGCAGTGAGAGCGCGTACAGCGCGAGCACGGCGAGCGCGATCGCGTACCCCGCGTCGACATACCTCACCGCCGTCCTCCCAAAGGCTCTGGGGCAGGCTCGACGACTGGCTCTCGGCCGGACGAAGCGCTGGGCACGACGTCGGGAAGGGCAAGCGGGACCGCCACGTGGGCAACGGACGCGTCGGCGACGGCCGCGCCTTCCGCCCAACGCTCCGAGAGCGAGACCTCGAGCTCCTCCTCGCCGATCCGGTCGGAGAGGACCTCCACGCGGTACCGGACGAGCACCATCCACACGAACACGAGGGTCATGGCGAGGAATCCGAGACCCATCGTCCACGCCATCGAGCCGTGCACCTTCAGTGTGAGGCCCGGGTTCAGCACCGTCCCGCGCTGGTGGAGCGTCTGCCACCAGTCCACCGAGAACGCGACGATCGGCACGTCGACGAATGCGACGAGCGCGGCCACCGCACATCGCCGCGCGCGGACGTCCGGGTCGGCGGGCACCCGGCGCAATGCCAGGTAGCCGAGGAAGAGCACGAGCAGGAGGGCGGTCGACGTGAGCCGCGCTGTCCACGTCCACCAGACGCCCCAGGTCGGCCGCCCCCACAAGGAGCCGGTCACCAGCGTGAGCGCGGTGAACACGACCCCGACCTCGACCGCCGACGCACCGATGCGGTCCCACAGGAGCGACCGGGTGCGTCGCCACAGGTAAAGGACGCTCGAGAGGGCCGCGAGACCGAATGCGCAGTAGAGGGCCACCCAGGCGATGGGCGGGTGCAGGTAGAGAAGGCGCGCGAGTGTCCCCATGACCTTGGCCGGCGGGGTGATCCACAGACCGAGCCAGACCGTGAGCGCGGTCGCCACCAGCGCGGCGCCACCGATCACGCGGGTCACCCATCGCACCCGGGCGGTCACGCCGTCTCCTGGAGCGGTCCGTAGAGCGCGATTCCGACCGCGAGGTACACCACGGCGAAGGGACCCAAGATCTTGAGCCAGGACGCCCCCGACGCGACCGCACCGCTCACCGCCGCAGACCACGCTCGGGAGCCGGCGATCAGCACAGGTGCCACGATCGGGAGCACGAGCAGCGGCAAGAGCGTCTCGCGCACCCGCAACCCCGCCGACAACGCGCCGTAGAGGACACCGGCTGCGGACAGCCCGAGGGTCGCGAGCACCGACGCGGCGAGCGCGAGCCACCAGGTCTGCACGTGGACGTCGAACAGCACCACGATGCCGGCGCCGAGCAGCACCTGGACGGCGACGAGCTGGATCGCCACGGCCGCCGCCTTCCCGAGGAACACGCCCGCCGGATCGATGCCCGAGAGCCGCAGACCGTCGCGGGTCCCTTCCCCCGACTCGATGGCCACGCTGCGCTGCGTAGCGAGCACGGTCGTAAAGAGGACGGCTAGCCAGTAGAGGCCGGGGGCGGCGGCGCGCAACGCGGCAGGGCCCGGGCCGAGCGCGAACCCGAAGAGCACGAGGACGAGCACTGCGAAGGGCAGGACCTGCCAGAGCGCCACCCGCGAGCGCAGCTCGATCCGGACGTCCTTTCCCGCGACGAGCAGCGCGTCACGCCACATCGACGTCGTCCTGAGACAGCGCGACGAGGGCCCGCTCGGTCGCCGTCGCACCTCTTCCTCCCGGGCGTTCCTCGGCGACCCGCCCACCCGACATGACCGCGACGTGGTCCGCGAGTGGGACTGCGAGGTCTGGCTCGTGCGAGGTCAGAATGATCGCCGCGCCCGATGAAGCCGCCTCCTCGACGAGCGATCCCACGATCGTGCGGGCATCCGCGTCGAGCCCCGCGTGGGGCTCGTCCAAGAGCCACAGCTCCGGCCCGCGCGCGACGAGCACTGCGAGCGCCGTCCTCCGCCGCTGGCCGGCCGACATCCGCGCCGTCGGCGTCCTGCGGAGCCGGCCGGTGAGGCCGAGCCGGTCGAGCGCGGGGCCGACCCGGTCCGTGCCCGCGCCAGCGGCGCGCACTGCGAACCGGACGTTCTCGAGCGCGGTCAGCTCGTCGTAGAGCGAGGGGGCGTGGCCCAGCAGGCCGACCTTGCGCCGCACGAGGGTCCTGTCCCTGCGCAGGTCGCACCCGAGGACGACGGCCTCCCCCGAGGTGACCGGCACCAGGCCGGCACAAGCCCGCAGGAGGCTCGTCTTGCCCGCGCCGTTCGGGCCGAGGACGGCGAGCACCTCCCCGGCCGTGACGTCGAGGTCGACACCTGAGAGTGCGGGGAACCGGCCGGCCAGAGCGACCGCCGTGCGAAAGTGGACTGCGAGATCCATGACCCGAGGCGACATGCTACGAGGGGCCGGCGGGAGGGTCCAAGCGGGTGCCAGCGCCCTCGACGGCGCCCTCTTGACTTGGCACCCGCTCCGTCGTCCCTGCCGCCCTGACCCCGCTCCCCGCCGTCCCGGCCACGGCCGCCCGCCGGGTCCCTGCCCGGCCGGCCCCCTGCCCCTCCCCCGCCCCCTCCCGAGGTGTCACACCCCCCTGTCATCGTGTCGT
>JAJYGM010000182.1 GCA_021785095.1 Actinomycetes bacterium | reverse complement strand
CTCCGGCTCATCTGGCTCGAGTGGAAGGAGGAGCATCCCGACGGTTACGGCTACAGCCAGTTCTGCTACCACTACAAGGCCTGGCTGGCGGGACAAGACGTCGTGATGCGCCTCAGCTACCGAGCGGGCGAGCGGTGCTTCGTCGACTTCTCGGGCGACACGATGCAGGTCGTCGACCCCGATAGCGGCGAGGCGAGGAAGGCCGAGATCTTCGTCGCAGTGCTCGGCTGCTCGGGCCTGTTGTACGTCGAGGCGACGCGGGGACAGGACCTACGCTCCTGGCTCGGGGCCCATGAGCACATGTGGGCCTACTACGGCGGCGTCGCCGAGGTCACCGTCCCCGACAACCTGCGCTCGGCCGTCTCGAAGGCCTGCTTCTACGACCCCGAGCTCAACCCGTCCTATGCCGAGCTGGCCGAGCACTTCGGCACCGTCGTGCTGCCGACGCGCACGGCCCGGCCCCGGGACAAGGCTGCCGTCGAGGCCGGTGTCCTCGTCTGTGAGAGATGGGTGCTCGCAGCGCTGCGGAACCGCCGCTTCTTCAGCCTGGCCGAGTTGAACGAGGCGATCCGAGCCCGACTCGAGCTCGTCAACACCCGACCGTTCCGGGGTGAGCCGACCAGCCGGCGAGAGCTCTTCTCCGAGCTGGAACGCGACGCGCTCGGGCCCCTGCCGAAGGCCCCCTACACCTTCTCGGAGTGGAAGAACGTCACCGTCAACATCGACTACCACGTCGAGGGGCCCGACCGGCGCTACTACTCGGTGCCCTATCGCCTCGTGCACCAGCGCCTCCAGCTGCGAGCAACGGCGAACACCATCGAGGTCTTCCGCTCCGCCCAGCGCGTCGCGAGCCACGCCCGCGAGTACGGACGCCGTCGCTACGTCACCGACCCGGCCCACATGCCCGCCAGCCATCGCGCCCACGCCGAGTGGACGCCGTCCCGGCTCGTCGCCTGGGCGAGGACGATCTCCCCCGATGCCGGCACGCTCGCCGAGAAGCTGCTCGAGTCCCGTCCGCATCCCGAGCACGCCTACAGATCCTGTCTCGGGCTCATGTCCCTCACCCGCCGCTACGGCACGGATCGCGTCGGGGCTGCGTGCACCCGGGCGCTTCGCTGTGGGGCGATCTCGTATACCTCGGTCAAGTCGATCCTCGCCGAGGGCCTCGACCAGGTGCCGCTCCACGAGGCCGAACAGCTGCCCTCCCCGCCCGAGCACGAGAACCTTCGCGGTGCGCGCTACTACGCCGAGGAGGCGTGATGCTCGTCCACCAGACGATCGGGAAGCTGGAGGCACTCGGACTCGCCGCCATGGCCGCCGGGCTCGCCGAGCAGCTGGAGGCTCCCGGGACCTACGACGCGCTCAGCTTCGCAGACCGCCTCGGGCTGCTCGTCGACCGGGAGTCCGATGCCCGGGACTCCCGCCGGATCGCCACGCGCACGAAGGCTGCCAAGCTGCGCCACCAGGCGGTGATCGAAGACGTCGACTTCCGCTCCCCGCGAGGCCTCGACCGCTCGGTCGTGCTCGCCCTCGCCGAGGCTCGCTTCGTCGCGTCCCACCACAACGTCGTGATCACCGGCGCGACCGGCTGTGGGAAGTCCTACCTTGCCTGTGCGCTCGCCCACTCGGCCATCGGCCGCGGCCACACGGCGCTGTACGTCCGCACGCCGAGGCTGCTCGACGATCTCTCGCTCGGGCGAGGAGATGGCCGCTACGGCCGGCTCCTCTCGGGCCTCCAGCGGGTGTCGCTGCTCGTCCTCGACGACTTCTTGCTCACTCCTGCCGGGATCGAGGCCTGCCGCGACCTGCTCGAGGTGATCGAGGACCGCTCCCAGCTGCGGTCGACCATCGTCGTGAGCCAGCTCCCGGTAGACAAGTGGCTGGAGGCGATGGCGGACCCGACGCTCGGCGAGGCGATCGTGGACCGGATCCTGCAGTCCTCGCATCGCATCGCCATGAAGGGGCCCTCGATGCGAAGGCGCCAGCCGGTCGACGCGGAGACGGCCAGCTGACGTGTTGGCTCCTAACATCCGAACGAGGAGGTCGCCGAACGAACCCACCCGAGTGAACGCACCACGGCGTCGCTGGCCGAGTGTCCGGGATCAGCCGGAACGCTTGTCCGGGATCGATCGGAACGGGTGTCCGAGATCACCGGAATGCACAGTAGGCCCTGCTCGAAGTAGCGGCGCCAGCCCTCTGCCCGCTGCGCAGGGTCGAGGGCGTCGAGGAAGTCGTCTGGGAAGTGCCCCGCATAGGTCGCCTGCCACGAGCGGACGTGCACGACGGCGATCGCACCGACGTCATCGGGACGGGCGTTGCGCAGGACGGCGGCGTCGTCGCCGCCGTCGGCGTCGCCGTGGGCGTTCGCCTTGGCCCTCGCCGTCATCACCCGATGCTGGCGGAGTGGTTGGCGCACCGCAACCCAGTTTCCGCTGGGCTCGGTTCCCTGCGGGTGCTCGGGACCTCCCCGCAGGCGCTCGAGCTCGGCTCCGGGGTCCGCCCTCCGGCGGGGTGAGGAGCCGAGCAGTAGAACATGGCGGTGGACGCTGCCCCGGGATCCGCAGCCCGGCCAGGGGCCTGCCCGGGCTTCACCAAGTTCTGGGCTGCGTCGTCGGCATCGGATCTCGGCACGTACTTCACGACCGTGGCGGTCCAGGTCCTGGTCGTGGTCACCCTGGGTCGAGGTGCCTTCGGCGTCGGGCTGGTCACTGCTGCCCGCTGGTTGCCCTACCTGATCTTCGGGCTCGTCGCCGGCATCGTCGTGGATCGGACCGCCCACCGACCGCTCCTGGTCCTCACCGACCTCGCTCGAGGGGGGCTGTTGGTGGCGGTGCCGGTGTTGGCGCTCGCCCACCGGCTGTCGCTCCCCACGTTGACGGTGTTCATGGCCGTGTTCGGGTTGCTCTCGCTGTTCAACGACGCCGCCGCGCAGTCGTTCCTTCCCCGCCTGGTCCCACCCGAGCTGCTGACGCGGGCGAACGCGCGCCTCGACCAGGGCGGGGCGGCCGCACAGACCACCGGGCCGGCTCTGGCCGGTGGTCTGGTCTCGTTGGTCGGCGCACCCTGGGCGGTCCTGGTCGACGTCCTCAGCTACCTGGTCTCCGGGCTCCTGATCGCGCGGATCCCGATCACCGAGCCGCCACGGCGACCGATCACCGTCTCGCACGTCTGGCGCGAGGCCGCTGCCGGCGCCCGCTGGATCTACCGGCATCGCACGCTGCGACCGCTCGCCCTCAGCACACACGCCTGGTTCCTCTGCTGGGCGATCGCGGGCGCCATCCTGGCTCCCTACGTGTTGCGGACCCTCGGGATCGGGGCGTTCGGCCTCGGGCTCTTCCTCTCGGTCGCAGGTGTCGGCGGCCTGTTAGGCGCCTCGAGCGCGACCCGACTCGGCGCACGTTTCGGTGCGGGGCGGGTCGTCATCGTCGCCCGAGCGGGCACCGGCCTGTCCTGGGCGCTCGTCGCCCTGAGCGGGCGTGGCTGGGTCGGCTGGCTGCTCCTTGCGGCCGGTCAGTTGCTGCTCGGGCTCTCGATGGGAGCAGAGAGCGCCAACGAGATGGGCTACTGGCAGGCGGTCACACCGGACGATCTCCAGGGGAGGACAAGCGCAACCCGACGGTCGGTCAACCGGGCCATGCTCGTCATCGGCGCACCACTCGGTGGTGCGCTCGCCGATCTCGTCGGCTATCGGCCGATGCTCTGGGCTGCCGCCGTCGGGTTCCTGCTCGTCGCCGCCAGCCTCTCGTGCTCCCCGTTTCGCCACGCGAGGGTCGATCCAGCCCCGACGGCCGACGGCGGATGATGGTCCGTCTGAAGGTCTACTTTGGGAGAGGTGCCCGCGCTGTCCGTGTGGCTGGGTCACCCCGGCTTCTTGGGCGGTGAGGCCGCCAACAGGCGAGGCGCGCAACAGGCGAGGAGGCTGGAACGGGAGGCGTGGATGGCATCGACAGGGACCGCGACCTCGAGATGACCCAGGCCGCGCTTCGAGACGATCTCGAGACCGTCCGTGCGTACGGCGAGGCGCACCCCGAGTCCTGGGTGGGCGTACGGTTCTCGAACGACCCGACGGTCCAGCTCGTCGCCAGTTTCACCGGCGAGCTCGCGGGCCACGACCGGGCGTTGCGACGCGTGCTGTCGCATCCGGATCGCCTGGTCCTCGAGCCCGGTCGTCACACCTCCGCCGAACTGCAAGCGATGAGGACCGAGATCGACGACCTGATCGCCCGGCGCGTCGCGGAGACCGGGCGATCGGTGTCCTCGGGGATCGGCGAGGGAGTCGGGGTCGTCCAGGTCCACCTCCGTGCCGACCAGGAGGACTTCGCTGCCGAGCTGGCTCAGCGCTACGGGCCGGCCGTCGAGCTGCGGGTGGGGGCGTTCACCTATCCGGGCCGGCGTAGACCGGAGCCTCGGGGGCGAGTGCGGCCGGGTACGAGCCGCCGCCCCGCACCCCCCGAAGAGGTCCACCTTCCCGGGCTGGAGCTCCGCGTGGAGGTCGACCGGGCGGTCGTGGAGGTCGGCGACGACGGCCATGGGAAGCTGGTCTTCCACAACGGCGGCGACGCCCCGGTCGGCCCGCTCTACGGCGGGCAGACGCTCACCGGCGTCCTCTACGACGACGCTGGTGAGCGTGTCGGGGGCTCGGGCCTTCCGACCCGCGGGACCGGGTGGGTGCTCGAGCTCGCCCCGGGTGAGACCGCGAGCGTCGAGTTCTTCTTCGGGACTGCGAGCTTCCGGGAGGAGCTCGGCTACGTCCTCCCGCCGGGTGAGTACGGACTCGAGGTCGCGTTCGCGTTCGGCCAAGGGCTCTCGGGACAACCCACGCAGGTGCTCCGTGCCCCGCGGACCCGGCTCCGCGTCACTGCCCCCGACCACTGAGCCGAGGATCGGGCGCGACGATGGCGGAGGGGGGCTGTTTGGCCGGGGCGGCGCTGGCGCCGGGGAGGGAGCCACTGAAGCGACGCGAGTCGGCTCGGATCATGACGACGGAGGAGCCCCTGGTCGGGGGCCCCTGAGCCCTCGCGTCGAAGCCGGGTGGCCGGGCCGTCGCCGCAGGCGACTCCTCGTCCACCGCGAGCGAGCCGCCGGTGGTCGCCCTCCCTGCGGTGCGGGCCCGGCGCGAAGCCCTCGGCGGTGGCTCCAGGTGCACCGTCCTGCGCCCCGGTCCAGCCTGGTCGAACCGCCCTGCTGGTGTCTCGTTGTCGGACGATCGGTGACGGGTGGTGCGCCAGTCGCAACGAGGGCATCATGGAGAGGTGCCAGCGGAGCAGGTCAGCGCGGCCGCGTCACCGGGGTGGACCTGGGACCCGACGCTTCACGCCGGCGCCGGGCGAAGCTGTGCAGGGTGGAGGCCGACGCGGTCCTGGCGGAGGAGGTGAGCACTGGGCTCGCTCGGCAGCGGTCCCCCCGGCAGATGAGGCCGGTGACCGGGCGGTGCCCGGCCGCCGCGAGGGCGATCTGATCAGGGGGACCGCCAACCGGTCGGCGATCCTCACCCTGGTGGGGCAGACCACCCCCTCCGTCATCCCGTGGCGAGTCCCCTATGACCACCGAGCCGAACGGGTCGCTACCCCGAGCGCCCATGCGACGGGACGACTGCTGGTCCTGCTGCGCCGAAGTCCCGCGCGGGACCAGGGCCGGGACATGACCGCCCACGCCCGCTCCAGCGTCGCTACCGACGCCCCCGTGTTCTCCTGCGACCCCCAGAGCCCATGGCGGCGCGGGACGAACGAGAACACCAATGCCTCCGGCGCCCTTACTGGCCGGAAGGAACCGACTTGTCGGTTCACAGCCGAGCCGACCTCGACGACGTCGCATTCCAGCGCAACGTCCGGCCCGACGGGAGCCTCGGATTCCCGAAACAAGCCGGGAAACTGAACGTGCTACTCTCCGAGCACGGTGACGCTGCCACCGCCTGAACTCGTCCGTCGTCAGGAGGAGCAACGATGACCAACCGTACCAGCGCCCCGATCGGCGCACCCTGCTGGGTGGATCTGTGGACGTCCGACGTTGCACGTGCTCGCCGGTTCTATGCGGAGTTGTTCGGCTGGGAGGCTCTGGAGCCGAGCCCCGAACACGGCGGCTACTTCATGTTCACCCGCCAGGGGGTACCGGCCGCGGGGGGTATGGGCGACATGGGAGCGATGCGCGCCGACAACACCTGGAAGCCGTTCCTCGCTACCGACGACATCGAGCGCACCCTGAAGGCCGCGGCCGAGCACGGCGCTACGGTGCATGCGCCCGCGATGGCAGTCGACGACCTCGGCAGCCAGGCCGTGATCGGCGACCCATCCGGGGCGGTGATGGGCATCTGGCAGCCAGCGAGCTTCCCCGGTTTCACGGTGATCAACGAGCCGGGGGCGGTGCTGTTCGTCTCCATCAACGTGCACGACTACCGAGCTCAGATCACCTTCTATCGCCAGGTCTTCGGGTGGGAGCCCGACGAGGAGGAAGTCGACGGCCACCACTACGCCGGGTTCATGGACCCCGAGACCGGCCGACCGCTGGCTGGCATCGGGGACGAGGTGGAGAAGCTCGCGCCGGGCGAGGCGCCGGCCTGGACGATCTCTTGGCAGTGTGACGACATCGAGGCCGCTGTGGCCAGGGTCCACTCGCTCGGCGGAACGGCGATCAGCGGCCCGGATCACGGCGGCCTTGGCCGGAGCGCCAGGGTGGCCGACGCGACCGGGGCGCGCTTCTCGCTCTGTCAGCCGAGCGGCAACTGACCGAACACCTCATGCCCTCGGCCGCGCGCGCGGCGCGCACCTGAGAGGCTGTCGCGTATATTTATGCAGCGCGCTGAATGGTCGTAGGCTGGGCGGTCAGGCGGCAGAGGAGCAGGCGAGCATGCGCAGCCCAGACGAAGCCCTCGGCGACCACAGGGAGCCGTTCGTAGCCGACCTGGAGCCGTCGCTTGTTCATCAACCAGGACCACGTCCGCTCCAGCGCACCGCCGTGGGAGCACCTCGAAGGTTCCCGACCTCACAGCCCATGGCGGCGCCGGTCGAAAGAGCACGCCAATGCCTCCCACGCCCGTACTTCCCGGAACGAACCGATCTGTCGGTCCACAGCCGAGCCGACCTCGAAGACGTCGCATTCCTGCGCAACGTCCGGCCCGGCGGGAGCCTCGTATTCTCGAAACAATCCGGGAAACTGAACGTGCTACTCTCCGAGCACGGTGACGCTGCCACCGCCTGAAATCGCCCATCGTCAGGAGGGGCAACGATGACCAACCGTGCCGGCGCCGGTTCAGCGCCCAGTACAAGCTGGCCATCCTCGAGGAGTACGAGGGTCT
>JAJYGM010000114.1 GCA_021785095.1 Actinomycetes bacterium | reverse complement strand
GCTGGCGCTCATTTAGGTGCGGCCAAAGCTCTGCGAACTTCTCAGCTAACAGATCCTCGCTCGCTCGCACAATGCCACGCTATCGTACCGGCACCGCATAGTCAATGTTATTTCGTAACAGATCCTAACCCGCGCGGCCGACAGCCAGGCGAGCCCGTTGGCGTCAACGACCACGAAGCCCCGACCCTGCCGGAATCCGCCGATGGCGCCCACAGGCAAGCATCCTGGGTAAGCGTCCGTCAGCCGGCGCCGTTTGGGGGCAGACGGCTCCGAGTCCCGTAGCGTTTCTCCGTGACTTCAGATCTTCGGAGAGAAGCCACCACCGGTCGTACTGTATCTATGCAGTACAGCCCGCCATCGCAGCCCTCCAGAGCCACTGCCGCCAGAGGTCCAGGTGGCGATTTGAGTGCGAGAGCTTGCTGGAGGCGGCGCCGGGAATCGAACCCGGGTAGAGGGCTTTGCAGGCCCTTGCCTGAACCATTCGGCCACACCGCCAGGCGTGCCGCCACCATAGTGCCCGTCAACACGGGCTCGGCACCGGTAGCGTCGCGAGAAGGTGGCTTCGCTCCGCTGACACTGGAACAGCTAGCCTCTGCTTCGCGGCGTAGGGAACCCGGTGGAAGTCCGGGGCTGTCCCGCAACTGTGACTGGGGAGCGACCCTCGAACATGCCACGGCCCGTCGGGGCGGGGAGGCAGGGGGGAGCATTGATCCGCTAGCCAGGAGACCTGCCCGCCGGACCGTCGAGAGACGGAGGAGGCTCGCGTGGACGACATGGGCAGGAGGCGGTGATCGGCTCGATTCCTGGCTGCGCGCGCTTGGGCGGGCCCGAGACGGCACCTAGAGACATCTCCTTTGGACCGCCCCTCAGTCCTGCAGGGAGCTGTTGTGGCTGAGCGATCTTCGGGCGGCCTACAAAGCGCGCTCGGCTTGCTCACCGTGGTGCCAGGTGGTCCAGAGATGCGAGCCGGAGCAGTTGCGTGGTTTCCTGTCGTGGGAGCGGTGCTCGGGAGCGTGCTCGGGGCCCTGTGGTGGGGACTTGGTCGATTGCTCCCCCCGCTTGTCGCCGGCGCGCTCGTTCTTCTCGCCGATCTGGCCGTGACGGGACTTCTTCATGTCGACGGTCTCATTGACGCCGCTGACGGCCTCCTGCCACATCTCGAGGTGACGAGAAGGCTGCAGGTGATGGCCGAGCCACAAGCGGGTGCATTCGGTGTTGCCACTGCCGTCGCGCTCCTCGGTCTGCGCCTGGCTGCCCTTGGCTCGGCGCTACCTGGGTCGGCTTTTTCGGGAGCGATCCTTCTCGGTTCAATCTGGATGGGGAGCCGGAGCATCATGGGACTGGCTGTGACGCATCTTCGCAACGTACGCGACAACGGCATGGCCTCCCTGTTGCAAGGAGGCAGCTCGGTTCCTTCCTTGCTTGGTCTGGTCGTCGCGGCTGGCGCGCTCGCATCGTGGCATCTGCCTGAAGGACCGGCGGTCCTTGGCGCCGAGGTGGCGGGCGCAGGAGCCGTCTACTGGCTGGCGCACCGCCGACTTGGTGGGTACACCGGCGATGTCCTGGGTGCCGCGGGGCTTGTGGGCGAGACGGTCGCCCTTGTCGTGGCTGCAGCGAAATGGTGAGGAGCCGCAGGAGTCGTTCTGCCCTGTGGCCGGCCAGCACTGCTCTTGCTCTCGCGATCGATGCCATTGTGGGGGACGAGCCGCTCGACCCCCATCCTGTCGCGCTTTTTGGCAAGGCGATGAGTCGGCTGGAGCGTCTCGTGTGGCAAGACCACCGTCTCCCGGGACTCGCGTTTGCGTGCGGGGGGGTCGCAGCGGCCACGCTTGCGGGCCGTGCCCTCGACCGTGTCGGCGGTGGCCCCGTTGCTGCCGGGTACGTCAGCATCGCGGGGCGTGGACTTTGGGACGCGGCGGCTTCGGTGCACGAAGCACTTGTGCTTGGCGATCTCGCCCGAGCGCGCGAGTTGCTGCCGGCGCTCGTAGGGCGGGACCCAGCGGAGCTCAGCGCGACTGAGATAGCGCGAGCTGTCGTCGAGTCAGTGGCCGAGAACACGGTCGATGCCATTGTTGCGCCGGCGCTCTTTGCCGCGGCCTTCGGCGCTGCCGGGGCGTTTGGCTACCGCGCCGTCAACACGCTCGACTCGATGGTGGGATACCGGGACGCGCACTACGCGCGCTTCGGCTGGGCGGCGGCGCGCCTCGACGATGTTGCGAACCTGGTGCCCGCCAGGGTGACTGCGGTGCTTGTTGGCGCGGTGAGGCCCCGCGTCGCAGCTGACATCTGGCGCGCGGTCCGTCGGCAGGCGCGCGCGCACCCGTCGCCCAACGCCGGGGTCGCCGAAGCAGCCTTTGCCGTGTCGCTCGGGGTGCAGCTCGGCGGACGCAACTCCTACCGAGGCGAGGTCGAGGAACGTCCCTTGCTCGGCTCCCTTCCTGGCAGAGCTCCTGAGCCCGGTGACATCGCGGCTGCAGTTGCGTGCTCCCGCCAGGTCACGGCACTCCTCTTCGGCCTTCTCTTTACGGCAGCGGTGTGCGCGAAGGGCGCGCGCAGGCGTGCTCGTCCGCGGTGCCGGCCCGGGTCCCCGACCATCGATGGCCTCAAGAGCGCGCGCGGCCAGAAGGACATCGCGCCACGCCACGGCAGGACGAGTCGGTGATGGAGTATCGAGTGCCTCCACCTGGGCCGCACGGCGACGATGCCGCGAGAGTGGCGGCTGCGCTCCGCCTGAGGGAAGGCGACGTCCTTGATCTTGCGACATCTCTCAACCCTGTCGCACCCGATGTCCGCTTCGCCGTCGCCGCGGGTCTCGACTCGATCCGGCGCTACCCCGACGCGACCGTCGCCACCGCGGCACTTGCCCAGGTAGTAGGCATGGGACCAGAGAATGTCCTTCTCACCAACGGGGGCGCCGAGGCGATAGCGCTGCTTGGCGCCGAGCTCGCGAGAGGCTCGGTCGAGGATCCGGAGTTCTCCCTCTACCGTCGCCACCTGGTCGAGGTATCTCCGAATGCACCGCGGTGGCGGTCCAATCCCCACAACCCGACCGGCCTCCTGGCACCCCCGGGCGAGCGCGCAGCGGTGTGGGACGAGGCCTTCTATCCACTTGCCACCGGCGAGTGGACGCGGGGCGACGCGAGATCTGGGGCAGTCGTCATCGGGTCGCTGACAAAGGTGTTCGCGTGCCCGGGCCTGCGGATCGGCTATGTGCTCAGCGAGAGCGCAGACCTCGTGGCCAGACTTGCCGCCCGTCAGCCGCGGTGGTCGGTGGGTGGCCTGGCCCTCGCGGCAATACCTCGCCTGTTGGAGATGGCCGATCTGCCTGCGTGGGCGAAACGGATTGCCGCCCTTAGGGCCGATCTCCTCGGCGTGCTGGAGGATGCCGGCTTGCAGCCCGAGCCCTCGGATGCAAGCTTCGTGCTGGTGCGAGGCGCGGCGGGCCTGCGGGATCGGCTGGCGCGAACAGGCATAGTCGTGCGCGACTGCGCGAGCTTTGGGATGCCAGGTGTCGCGAGGATCGCCGTGCCGTCGGAGGATGGAATCGAGCGCCTTCGAGTCGCCCTCGAGGCGGGCTCGACCCGTCAGCTCGCGGTCGGCTCGACCGGCCAGCTCCACCCGAGACAGGGCTCCAGGCGGGATCATGAGGTGCCGGCTGTCCCCGATACGGGCGGGGGCCGGCTCAGGGGAGCACTGCTTGTCTGCGGGACAGCGAGCGACGCGGGCAAGAGCCAGATAGTGACCGGTCTCTGCCGGCTGCTGGCTCGCCGCGGCGTGCGGGTGGCGCCCTTCAAAGCGCAGAACATGTCGCTCAATTCCTTCGCGACACCTTCTGGTCACGAGATCGGCCGAGCTCAGGGAATCCAGGCAATCGCAGCCGGCATCGTGCCGGAGGTCGTGATGAACCCGATACTTCTTAAGCCAACCGGAGAGCGGCACAGCCAGGTGGTCGTGATGGGGCAGCCGATCGCCGAGCTGGACGCCGCGAGCTATGAGAAGTTGAAGCGAGACGTACTGACCCCGGTCGTTCTCGAGGCCTACGCCGATCTTCGGAACCGTTTCGACGTCGTCATCTGCGAGGGCGCCGGCAGTCCAGCCGAGATCAACCTATTGAGCGGGGATCTCACGAACCTGTGGCTCGCTGTCACCACCGGCATGAAGGCGCTGCTCGTAGGAGATATCGAGCGCGGCGGCGTGTTCGCCGCGCTCTATGGAACGATGACGGTTCTGAGCGACGAGCTGGCGGCGCCGATCGGCGGCTTTGTGATCAACAAGTTTCGTGGGGACGCGTCGCTGCTCACGCCGGGCCTGGAGGAGCTCGAGCGCCGCACGGGGGTGCCGACACTCGGAGTGCTCCCGTTTCTCGACAACCTCGCCCTTGACGCCGAGGACTCGCTCGGGCTCGGCGCGGTGGTGCGAGGTGCCCGCAGCCGGCGCGAGGACTGGGGGCCGGACATGCGCGAGTCCGGGAACGAAACTCTCGACGTCGCGGTCATCGCTCTACCCCACATCTCGAATTTCACCGATCTCGACGGTCTCTCGATCGAGCCATTCGTGACGCTCCGTCTCGTGAGGTCGAGCGCCGAGCTTGGCGACCCGGATCTGCTGGTGCTTCCCGGGTCGAAGACCACAGTCGCCGACCTTGCATGGCTGCGCGAGTCGGGTCTGGCGACCGGGCTGTCAAGGTTGGCTGCCAATCCCGCGGGTCCGACGATCCTGGGCGTGTGTGCCGGCTACCAGATGCTCGGCGAGGAGATCGTCGATGGAGTCGAGTCGACGCTGGGTCGGGTCGAAGCTCTCGGGGTCCTACCGCTAAGCACCGAGTTCGAGTCTGGCAAGCTCACGCGCCAGCGGCGGGGCCGGGCCTTGGGCGAGGAGGTCACCGGATATGAGATCCGCCAGGGTCGGCCCCGACCCGGTCCGGGCACCCAGCCGTTCGCCGAGCTCGACGACGCCTTCGGCTCCGGCGCCGAGGGTGTCGTTGTCGATGGGGGCCGCATTGTCGGCACGAGCCTGCATGGTCTGTTCGAGTCTGACGGGTTCCGTCAAGCCTTTCTTGCCAAGGTCGCCGCGCGCCGCGCCAAGCGCTGGCAGGCGAGCGGGGCTCGATTCTCCCTGGCCCGCGAGGCCCAGATCGACCGTATGGCCGACCTGCTCGAGGCTCATCTCGACGTCGAGGAGATCGTGAAGCTCATCGCAGCTGCAAAACGGCATGCCGCACGGTGACGTCATTTCCGGCGCGCTTCGATCCGCGCCGTCCTTTACCTGAGCGAGGCCCGGCGACGCAGGCGAGCGTGGGATGTGAGACGCTTCAGGGGGTGCCTTTCCGGCACTGCGCCAGGCTGTGCTCAAAGGGAAGGGGTGGGAGGAGGACCGGTGAGCAAAACGGCGGGAGCGGTGGGGTTTCCCTTCGTGGCCGTGGTGGGCCAGGACGACGTGAAGCTTGCGCTCATGCTCGGGGCGATCGAGCCCCGCCTCGGTGGCGTGCTGCTTTGGGGTGAGAATGGCTCTGCCAAGACGACCCTTGCCCGCGGGTTGGCCGAAGCGATGACGGGAGGTCCGCTGCCGCCGCCCGAGGCTCGTTCAGCTCGTACGGTCAGCCATCGCGTCGTGGGAACCGCCGACCTGCCGGCAGTTCGTCAAGACGGCGAGCCGCGCCGCCCCCCGGGGCTTGGCTCGGCTAAAGGACGGGGAGTCTGCTGTCTAGATGGCGTCAACCTGCTGCCGGACAACCTCGTCGAGGAAGCTTTCGACGCCGCGGTCTCGGAGGCAAGCTGGGCTGGGCACGGTGGCGGCGGGGACCGGCACTCGGCGGGCGTCTTCCTTATCGGATCGATGGACCCGGCAGAGGGGGAGCTGAGACCACACCTGCTGGACCGCTTTGGCCTCGCGGTGGAGGTCGCGCCGCCCGCGGAGCCACTCGCCAGGGGGGAGGCGGTGCGGCGCAGGCTTGCCTATGATGCCGATCCGCATGACTTCGTTGCCTCTTACGCGGCCGAGACGAGAGCTCTCGCCGCGCGCCTAGCGGCATGCCGGCCGGCGTGCGTGCCAGATCCGATCGTCGATGTTGCCGTCCGCCTCGCGGTGGGCTTGAGCGCGAGCGGGTTGCGAGGCGACCTGTCGTTGTGCCACGCGGCGGCGGCCCTTGCCGGTCTCGAGGGACGACGCGAAGCCTCGGTGGATGACGTCGCGAGGGTCGCGGGTTTCGCGCTCGGTCACCGGCGCCGTAGTGGTCCGCTGGAGGCGCGCGGAATCTCGCGCTCCGAAGTCGATGCCGCGCTCGAGCTCGCGGTGCGCGAGCACTCTGGTCGGCTGACGCGAGCACGCCATCTCGCGACAGAGCATGCTCCGAGCGGCGGGAGAGTGCCGACCTCGGCCGGGCCTGTCGGGGAAAGCGCTGCCCGCATGGCTCTCGTCTCCATGGAGCCGGTGGCGTCGGCCCGCAGGAGCTCCCATCCGGCCGCGGGCGAGCGCAGCAGAGAAGCGAGCAGCGGCGGTGGGCTCGTCGAGGTGTCCGACCTGCAGGAGGTGGTCGAGGAGAGACGGCTGTGCCACCTCGTGGTTCTCTGCGTCGACGCGTCAGGCTCGACAGGGGCCGAGGAGAGGGCCGGCGCGGCCCGCGGTGCCGTGCTGCGGCTGCTCACCGACGCCTACCAGCGCCGCGACAGGGTCGCGGTCGTGAGCTTCAGCGGCGCCGGCGCACAGCTGCTCCTCAGACCGACGGCGAGCATCGAGGTTGCCAGATCCAGGCTGGCCACCATGCCGATCGGGGGACCTACCCCTCTTGCCGAGGCGATCAGCCGCTCTCTTCAGGTCTGCCTGGCGCCGAGCACGAGGGGTTTCTCACCTGTGCTCGTTGTGATCTCGGATGGACGCGCGACGTCTGCGCCCGGCGGGTTGGATCCGCTCGCGGCTGCCATGGCCGCGGCAGATCGGGTTGCCAGCGCCGGGATCAGCGCGCTCGTCGTAGACGTCGAGTCAGGCACGATGCCCCTGCGCCTCGCCGAGGCGATCGCCGAGCGCATGGGTGCTCGGTACCTGCGCCTTGCGGCGGCGACGAGCGAGGGGATCGACCAGGCCGTACGTGCGCTCCTCGTCGAGATCCACCGCGAGGCCTGAGCATCTCGTGCCGGGTGTCACAGGTGTCACAGATGTGCCGTGCCTGCGCGTGCCCGCGCGCGGAGAGGTGGGAGAGGCCCCGGAGCTCCTCAGGCTCCCGTGGCGTGGAAGCCGCCATCGACATGGATCATCTCGCCTGTGGTCTTGGGCAGGTACCCGGACAGCAGCGCCACGGCGGTCTT
>JAJYGM010000321.1:3989-7302 GCA_021785095.1 Actinomycetes bacterium | reverse complement strand
GAACGAGGGCGACCTCGTGATGGCGGCCGAGGCCGCCACGCCCGAGACGATCGCCTTCTTCCTCGCGCACACCTCCGGCGTGATCTGCGTGCCGGTCTCCCCCGAGCGCGCCGACGAGCTCCAGCTGCCGCTGATGGTCAGCGAGAACACCGAGTCGCAGCGGACCGCGTTCACGGTGAGCGTCGACGCTCGGCGCGCGACCACGACCGGCATCTCCGCCGCCGACCGCGCCGCCACGATCAGGGCGCTCATCGACCCTTCGACCCGGCCCGAGGACCTGAACCGCCCGGGCCACATCTTCCCGCTCCGCTCCCGCCCGGGCGGGGTGCTGAAGCGCGGGGGCCACACGGAGGCGACCGTCGACCTCGCCCGGGCGGCCGGGCTCACGCCGGCGGGCGTGCTGTGCGAGATCGTGAGCGAGGACAAGTCGGGGATGGCGCGGCTCCCCGACCTCGAGCGGTTCGTCGAGCGCCACGGGCTCCCCCTCATCTCGATCAGGGACTTGATCCGGTGGCGCCGGCGGAGGGAGAAGCTCGTGCGCGCCGTCTCCGAGGCGCGGATCCCCACCGAGTCCGGGGACTGGCGGGCCGTCGTCTACGCCTCGGTGCTCGACGGCGAGCAGCACCTCGCCCTCGTCAAGGGAGAGATCGGGCCGGACCTCCTCGTACGCGTGCACTCGGAGTGCCTGACCGGCGACGTGTTCGGCTCGATGCGCTGCGATTGCGGCACGCAGCTTCAGGCGGCGATGGACCTCATCTCCGAGGAGGGCCGGGGGGTGGTCGTGTACCTGCGCGGCCACGAAGGGCGCGGCATCGGCCTCGCGCACAAGATCCGTGCGTACCGCCTCCAGGAAGAGGGCCACGACACGGTCGACGCGAACGTCGCGCTCGGCCTCCCCGTCGACACGCGCGAGTACGGCATCGGCGCGCAGATCCTCGTCGACCTCGGCGTCACCACCATGCGGCTCATGACGAACAATCCGTCCAAGTACGGCGGCATCGACGGCTTCGGGCTCGAGATCGTCGGAAGGGTGCCCCTCCAGCCCGTGCCGAACCCCGAGAACCTCGCCTACCTCCGCACGAAGCGCGAGCGCATGGGGCACCTGATCGACGGCCTCGACGGCCTCCACGACGACGGGCTCGACGACCAGCTCGACGACCAGCTCGACGACGGCCTCGACGACCTGGGGGCCGGCTGATGGGCGCGGGGACCGGGATGGGCATGCCCGACGGCGCGATCGAGCCGCTCGCCGGCCGGGTGGGGCGCCTGGTCTCCGTCGGCCCCCTGCTCGGCGACGACGGAGGCGCGGGGGAGCGGAACCCCGGCGGGGGGCTGCGGGTGGGGATCGCCTGCTCGCGGTTCAACGGCGCGGTCACCCTCTTGCTCCTCGAGGGCGCGCTCGAGACCCTCGACGAGCTCGGCGTCGACCGCAACGACGTGACGGTCGCGTGGGCGCCCGGCGCGTTCGAGCTGCCGCTGCTCGCGCGTGCGCTCGCCGGCGCCGGCGCCGACGCAGTCGTCTGCCTCGGCGCGGTCGTGCGCGGCGAGACCGGTCACTATGAGCTCGTCGCGAGCGAGTGCGCGCACGGGATCCAGCGCGTGGCGTGCGACACGGGCGTGCCCGTCGCCTTCGGCGTGCTCGCCACCGACACCGCCGCCCAGGCGCTCGCACGCTCGGACAAGGGCCGAGAGGCCGCCGCGACGGCGGTCGAGATGGCCCGGCTCCTGCGGGCCGTGTCGTAGGCCGGCGGACCGTGCTCCGGATCGTCCTGCCCAAGGGGTCGCTCGAGCACGCGACGCTCGCCCTGTTCGAGGCGGCCGACCTCGCCGTGTCGCGGGCGTCCGACGTCGACTACCGCGCGTCGATCTCCGACCCCCGCGTGAGCGAGGTTCGGATCCTGCGCCCCCAGGAGATCCCCGTCTACGTGGCCGAGGGCCTGTTCGACCTCGGGATCACCGGGCGGGACTGGATCGAGGAGCGGGCCGCGGACGTCGTGACGCTCGGGGAGCTCGCGTACTCGAAGGCGAGCGTCAACCCGGTCCGCGTGGTGCTCGCGGTCGCCGGGGACTCCCCGTGGCACAGCCTTGCGGACCTGGCGAGCGCGGCGGGGGGCGCCGGACGGCGGCTCCGGGTGAGCACCGAGTACCCGCAGATCACCGCCCGCGCGCTCGCGGCGCACGGGATCGACGCCGACGTGTCGCTCTCCTACGGCGCCACCGAGGCGAAGGTTCCCGACGTCGCCGACTGCGTCGTGGAGATCACCGAGACGGGAAGGGCGCTCAGGGCGGCGGGCCTCCGGGTCCTCGAGACGCTGCTCGTCTCGCGCACGGAGCTCATCGCGAACCCGCTCGCCGCGCAGGACCCCGCGAAGCGCCGTGCCATGGGGCAGCTCCACACGCTCCTCGCCGGCGCGCTCGAGGCGCGCGAGAAGGTGCTCGTCAAGCTCAACGTGCCCGCAGAGAAGCTCGACGCGGTCCTCGACGTGCTCCCGTCGATGCGCGCCCCGACCGTGTCCGAGCTGTCGGGCGGCGGGGGGTTCGCACTGGAGGCGGTCGTCGCGAAGTCGGACATCAACACGCTCATCCCGGCGCTGAAAGACGAGGGCGCGACCGACATCTTGGAGCTCGCCCTGTCGAAGATCGTCCACTGACGCTGGGTCGGACGCCACCTTCTTGAACATGGCAGGCTCCCGACCGAGACACCCCAGGCCGGCCGGGAGCTCCGGCAGCGTCAACGTCCGAGTCGGGGTCCGCGCCGCGAGCGGTCGCGGAGAGGCTCCTCGGCAGGAGCCGACCCCGCAGATCTGTGTCGAGAGGATCGGGAGCATGGAGCGACTTCACGTAGGCGTGGTGTCGGAGTGGGACCACGACCGCGGGCTCGGCGCCGTCGCCGGCGACGCGGGCGGCACGTGGTCGTTCCATTGCACGGCGATCACGGACGGAAGCCGGGACGTCGACATCGGGACGCGGGTCGCCTTCGAGGTCGTGCCGGGTCACCTCGGGCGGATGGAGGCGGTCCAGGTCACGAAGCTCGACGGGCGCTCGCCCGACGCCCGGCTCGCGTGACGTCGGGCTAGTCGGCGGCGGCGGAGATCTGGACGTAGGCGAGCCGCATCTGGGCCAGCGCATCGCGCAAGGCAGGGTACGCCTCACCGAGCCGCTCGCCGAGCCCGTCGACCAGGGAGCCGAGCGCGTCGATGGCCAGGCGCGCGTGCTCGAGGTTCGGCGGCGAGCTCGAGAGGTAGACGGCAGCGAGCTCGAACAGGCCGTAGCAGTGGTTGGCGACGACGTCGCCTGCGGGGGCGTCGGCGAG
>JAJYGM010000321.1:0-3979 GCA_021785095.1 Actinomycetes bacterium | reverse complement strand
GAGCTGCTCGCGCAGGGCGGCCATGTCGCCGCCCCAGTCGTCCCCCTCTCTCGGGGTCCCTCCGGCTTCCCCCGCGCCAGGGCCGGGTCCCGCCGTCGGGGCCTCCCCGGTCCGGTCGTCGCCCACCCGATGCTCACCCGAAGGGGTCCACAGGCTCATGCTGGTAGCCTATGTAGCCGAGGAAGCGGGGCCCGCTCGACGAGGGGTTTCCACCCGGCCACGCACCGTGCGCCGGGTCGACGTGGCATTGCCCGGTCGGGCACGGCTCCGCTTGCCAGATCGTGGTCGCGGAAGGACCGCCGGCCCGAGATAGGAAGGACGATGCCGCATAGTCACTGCCACTGCACCTGAGCACCGGATCAACGACCGCATCCGGGCACGCGAGGTCCGCCTCGTCTCCCCGGACGGCCAGCAGCTCGGGATCAAGCTGCTGCCCGAGGCGCTGAGCATCGCCAGAGGCCTCGACATGGACCTCGTCGAGGTGGCCCCGATGGCCAACCCGCCGGTCTGTCGGATCATGGACTACGGAAAGTTCAAGTTCGACGAGGCGCAACGGGCCAAGGAGAGCCGGCGCAAGACCGTCCACGTCGGATTGAAGGAGATGAAGTACCGGCCCAAGATCGGGCCCGGCGACTTCGAGACGAAGACCCGGCAGGTGGCGAGGTTCCTCGAGGACGGCCACAAGGTCAAGATCACGATCATGTTCCGAGGGCGTGAGGTCTTCCACCCCGAGCTCGGGAAGCGGATCCTCGACAGGATCGCCGAGCAGATGGACGGCACCGCCAAGATCGAGGCGGAGCCCCGGCTCGACGGCAGGAACATGGTGATGGTGCTGGCGCCGGACAAGCGCGCCAAGCAGTCGGCAGCGGCGCGGCAGAAGAACCAGGACCAGGACGCAGAGGGGTAGGAGCGCATCGATGCCGAAGATGAAGACGGACAGGGGGGCAGCCAAGCGCGTGAAGGTCACGGGCACCCGCCGCCTGCGCCGCCGCCAGCAGAACCGGTCTCACCTGCTGGAGAAGAAGAGCAGCGTCCGCACGCGCCGGCTGTCCCGCGAGACGGACTTCGCCAGCGGCGACGAGCGGCGCGTGAAGCGCATGCTCGGCATCTGAGAGGAGAGCAGCGATGGCACGAGTCAAGCGCGCCGTCCACGGCCGCAAGCACCACCGCGCGGTGCTCGAGCAGGCAAGGGGCTACTACGGCAACAAGAGCCGTACCTACCGTGCCGCCAACGAGCAGCTGATGCACTCCCTGCAGTACGCCTACCGCGACCGCCGGGCCCGGAAGGGCGACTTCCGAAAGTTGTGGATCCAGCGAATCAACGCGGCGGCCCGGCTCCACGGGATGAGCTACAGCAGGTTCATCGCCGGCCTCCACCTGGCCGGGGTGGACGTGGACCGCAAGGTGCTCGCCGACCTGGCGGTGACCGACGACGACGCCTTCTCCGCGCTCGTCGCGATCGCGGGCGCGGCGCTGCAGGCGCCCTGAGCCTCGGCCTCGCGTACTCGCACCAGCGGGTACGCCGCATCCGCCGCCTGCTCGACCGTCGTGCCGCTCGCCGGGCGGAGCGTGCGTTCGTCGCGGAAGGGATCGAGGTGGTCCGCACCGGCATCCTTGCAGGCGCGGTGCCCGAGTCGCTCTACGTCGCGGCCGGGGCGGCGGGGGGCGCGACCGGCGCGGGGGGCGCGACCGGCGCGACCGGCGCGGGGGGCGCGACCGGCGCCTCCTCAGCAGTTGCCGAGGTGGTGCGGCTCGCGCTGGCAGCCGGCGCACGCGTCCACGAGCTCGCGCCGGGGGTGATCGAGCGGGTCGCCTCCACCGCGACGCCCCAGCCGGTGCTCGCGGTGTTCCCCGCGCTCGACGTGCCCGACGTGCCCGCGGAGGCGCAGCTCGTCGTGGTGCTGGCCGACGTCCGGGACCCTGGCAACGCCGGCACCGTGCTGCGCACCGCGGACGCTGCGGGGGTGGGCGCCGTCGTGGTGTGCGCCGGCGCAGTCGATCCCTACAACCCGAAGACCGTCCGCGCGTCGGCGGGGTCGCTCTTCCACGTGCCGGTCGTCCTCGGCGAGGACACGGCCACGGTGCTCCGCCGCCTGGGTCTCGCCGGCTACCGCCGGCTCGGCACGGCGGCGCACGGCGGCGAGGACTACGCGGCGGTCGACTGGACCGTCCGTACGGCGATCGTGCTCGGCAACGAGGCCTGGGGACTGCCCGACGGGCTGGAGCTCGACGGCTCCGTCAGGATCCCGATGGCCGGGCGCGCGGAGTCGCTCAACGTCGGGATGGCGTGCGCGGTGCTCTGCTTCGAAGCACTCCGTCAGCGTCGATCTACGATGCCCCGATGACCGGAACCCCGAGCGGTCGGAGCGACCCGGACGGGCTGGGCGAGGAGGTGGACCGGCTCGAGCGCGACGCTGCGGACGCGCTGGCCGCTGCCGCGTCGAGCGCCGAGCTGGCGGAGGTCGAGACCGCCGTTCTCGGGAAGCGGAGCGCGCTGGCGGCGGCGCACCGGCACCTCGCGGCGCTCGACCCCGACGCACGGCGTGCGGCCGGCAAGGCCCTCCACGACGCACGGACGCGTCTCGAGGCGCTGGCCGCGGCGCGGGGGGAGGAGCTCGTTGCCGCCGAACGTGCCCTGATGCTCGGGCGCGACCGGCTCGACCTGACCGAGGTGACCGCGCGCGAGATCCGCTCCGCCATGACCCGGGGGCGCCTGCACCTCGTGACCCAGACCCGGCGCGAGCTCGAGGACGTGTTCGTCGCCATGGGCTTCACCGTCGCGGAGGGTCCGGAGGCCGAGACCGACTGGTACAACTTCGAAGCGCTGAACATCCCGCCCGCGCACCCGGCGCGCAGCATGTGGGACACCTTCTACCTCGAGCTCGGCCAGCCCGAGACCGTGGTCCTGCGGACGCCCACCGCACCCGTGCAGATCCACCTCATGGAGGAGCAGCCTCCGCCCATCCACGCGGTCATCCCGGGGCGCTGCTACCGGCGCGAGACGCCCGACGCACGGCACCTCGCCGTGTTCCACCAGCTCGAAGGGCTCGTGGTCGACCACGGCATCTCCTTCGGTGATCTCGCAGGCACGGTCGAGACGTTCGCGAACGCCTACTTCGGCGCGGACATCCACACGCGCCTGCGGCCCGGGTACTTCCCGTTCACCGAGCCGTCCGCAGAGGTGGAGATCACCTGCACCATCTGCCGCGGTGAGGGGTGCCGGACGTGCTCGCAGACGGGGTGGATCGAGCTGGCGGGCTGCGGGATGGTGGACCCGGCGGTGTTCGACGCGGTCGGCATCGACCCCGAGGAGTGGACGGGGTTCGCGTTCGGGTTCGGGATCGATCGCTGTGCGCAGATGCGCCACGGCATCGCGGACATGCGGGTGCTGGGCGAGAACGACGTGCGCTTCTTGAGGCAGCTCTGATGAGGACCGGTGCGGTGAGCCGCCCCCGATGAAGGCCCCGCTCAGCTGGCTGCGCGATTTCGCGCCGTTCGATCCGTCTGACGCCACCCTCCTCGTGGCGACGCTCGACGACCTCGGCCTCGTGGTCGAAGGCGTCGAGCACGTGGGGGAGGGGCTCGAGGACGTCGTGGTGGCGCGGGTGGAGCACATCGCGGCGATCCCCGGCGCAGACCGCATCAGGCTCGTGACGGTCGCCGCAGGTGATGCGGGCGGCAGCACGCTCGAGGTCGTCTGCGGTGCGTGGAACTTCTCGCCGGGCGACCTCGTCCCGCTCGCGCCCGTCGGGGCCGTCCTGCCGGGGGGCGTCGAGATCGGGCGGCGCAAGATGAAGGGGGTGACGTCCAACGGCATGTTGTGCTCGGCGCGGGAGCTGCGTCTCTCCGACGACCACGAGGGGATCCTGGTCCTCAACGACGTCGAAGGGGCCCGGCCGGGACTCCCGCTCACCGAGGCGCTCGGCGTCGAGCGCGACGTCGTGTTCGACCTCACCGTCGAAGGGAACCGTCCCGATGC
>JAJYGM010000317.1 GCA_021785095.1 Actinomycetes bacterium | reverse complement strand
AACCACGTGCTTCGCGAGCAGTTCTCCTCCCATCTCGGTGCCGGCGAGGTCCATGTGCTCGACCCCTTCACCGGCACCGGCACCTTCCTTGCGCGACTTCTCACCATGCTCGAGCCCGACGAGCTGGGCCGGACGTATCGAGAGCTGCTGCACGCGAACGAGATCGTGCTGCTCGCCTACTACGTCGCCGCGATCAACATCGAGCAGACCTACCACGCACTTAGAGGCGATGGTCCCTACGAGCCCTTCCCCGGCATCGTGCTCGCCGATACCTTCCAGATGGGCGAGGGCGCAGACGAGATGTGGTCGGAGTTCTTACGCCCGAACTCCGAGCGTGCCAGGCGCCAGCAGCAGCTCCCGATCACTGTCGTTCTCGGCAACCCGCCCTACTCGGTCGGTCAGGGCTCGGAGAACGACAACAACCGCAACCTCGCCTATCCGAAGCTCGACGGGCGGCTCCGGACCAGCTATGCCGATCGATCTACTGCGAGCAACAAGAACAGTCTCTACGACTCCTACATCCGAGCCTTCCGGTGGGCCTCGGACCGCATCGGGGATAGGGGCGTCGTCTGCTTCGTCTCCAATGCCAGCTTCGTCGACTCCGGCTCCGCCGACGGGTTCCGCAAGGCACTTGCTGAGGAGTTCGCGGCCATCTACTGCCTGAATCTTCGCGGCAACCAGCGCACCTCGGGTGAGACATCGCGAAAGGAGGGCGGCAAGATCTTCGGCCAAGGGAGCAGGACCCCGATCGCTGTCACCGTGTTGGTGAAGAACCCCGAGCGAGCAGGGCCGGCCCGCATCTCCTACCACGACATCGGGGATTACCTTTCCCGGGAGGACAAGCTCGCCAAGCTCACCAGCTTCGGCGATATCTCCGCAGTCCCCTGGCAGGAAGTCACCGCGAACGATGCCGGCGACTGGATCAACCAGCGCGGCGAGCTGTTCGCCACCTTCCCGCCCCTCGGCGACAAGAGCTCCGGCGGTGCCGCGGACGCCATATTCAGCACCTATTCACGCGGAGTCGCGACTTGCCGCGACGCCTGGGCCTACAACTTCTCCCGCACCGAGCTGCTGGCGAACATGGCCGCCACGATCGCGGCCTACAACGCCGAGCGGACCCGATTCGACGAGCAGGTCCGATCAGGGTTGGCACAACGAAGCGTGGAAGCGGTCAGCGCGTTCGTCGACCCCGACCCCACCCGGGTGAGCTGGACGGTGAACCTGAAGAACGACCTGCGGCTCAACAAGCCGGCGGTGTTCGAGCCGGCGAGAGCTGTGGCCTCGATGTACCGGCCGTTCTGCAAGCAGTGGCTGTACTTCGACCGCCAGTGGAACGAGAGGGTCTACCGGCTCCCGAGCCTGTTCCCGAGCCCCGAGCATCCCAACCGGGTGATCGCGGTGTCTGGGAAAGGCGGACGCTTGCCCTTTTCAGTCATCATGACCGATGCAGTGCCTGACCTGTGCCTTGCAGACGCCTCACACGGCAGCCAGTGCTTCCCCCGCTACCGCTACGTCGAGAAGCCCGGGGCCGGCTCGCTGTTCGAGTCCGACGGGGACCGCTTCGAGCGCGACGACGCGATTAGCGACCGGACCCTCGATGCCTACCGGGCCCGCTTCGGCGACGCGGTCAGCGCCGACGACGTCTTCTACTACCTCTACGCAGTGCTGCACTCGCCCGAGTACCGGCGCCGCTTCGCGGCAGAGCTCGGCAAGATGATCCCCGGGGTCCCGATGCTGGATGCCTTCTTCGAGCTTGCCACCGCCGGCCGCCAGCTTGGCGAGCTGCACGTCGGCTATGAGAGCGTCGAGCCTTGGCCCCTTGACGGCATGCCCGGAGCCGGCGCAAGTGCTCGTGAGCTTCGCGTCGAGAAGATGGCCTTCGCCGGCGGGGCGAGGGACAAGGACCGGTCACGGCTCGTCGTCAACTCCTTCGTCACGCTCTCGGGCATTCCCGAGGAGGCGCACCGTTATGAGGTGAACGGCAGGACTGCCCTCGAGTGGCTGATCGATCGCTACCAGCTAAAGCTCGACAAGGACTCTGGTATCGGCAACGATCCGAACACTTGGTCCGACGACCCCCGCTACATCGTTGAGCTCGTGGCCCGCATCGTGACAGTCAGCGCGGCTTCGGCCGAGATCGTGAGCGGGCTACCGGCGCTCGGTATCCCAGCGGCCGGGTAAGCGCCGAGGAGAGCGAGCAGATCGCTCCCTGGCGTGGCTCGGTCATCGTCGGGACCCGTAACATCCTGGTGGGCGAGGGGGGACTTGAACCCCCACGTCCTTGCGGACACAGGAACCTGAATCCTGCGCGTCTGCCAATTCCGCCACTCGCCCAGTGCGAGAGACGATAGCCGAGGTCGCGGCCACCCTCCGGCAGGAGGCGAGCTGGGGGCATGTTCCCTTACTTTCCCCGCTTGCCGGTATCCTCATTGACTAGATGGGACTCCAGCAGTTCGAGCGCCGCCTGGAGCGCCTCGTTGAGGGCGCGTTTGCCAAGGCGTTTCGCGGTCAGCTTCAGCCGGTGGAGCTTGGCCGCCGTTTGACGCGGGAGATGGACCTGCGCCGTACCGTGGGGATCAAAGGGCTCATCGCGCCGAACCACTTCGAGATATTCCTCTCGACTCCTGACTTCGACCGTTTCGCGGCTTTTGGCGAGGTTCTCTATCGAGAGCTCGTCGAGGCGGTGCGAGAGCACGCAGAGGGGGAGCGGTACCAGTTTCTCGGTCCGATCGAGGTCGAGATAAGTGAGGATCCGGACCTTTCGATGAGCACGTTCGCGATCGAGAGCGACTGGGTCGAAGGGGTCGGCACGCCAACCGACTGGATAGTTCTCCCCGACGGGCGCAAGGTCGCCATCACCGACGAGGTCGTGACGATTGGCCGCCTGCCGGAGTGCGCGGTCGCCCTTGACGACCCCAACGTCTCGCGGCGCCATGCCCAGATCCGCCGGGAGGGTCCGGACGTGATGATCGTCGATCTTGGTTCGACGAACGGGACCAAGGTCAATGGCGTCCTCACGCGCGAGCACCGCCTCCAGGCGGGGGACACCGTGACCCTGGGTACGACGACCTTGAGGTTCGAGACCGCCTAGGGGGCGGAAGATGCCATGCCACATGCGTTGCTGCACCTCCTCCGCTACTTCCTCCTCGGCTTGCTCTGGCTCTTCTTCCTCTATGCCGCCCGGATGGTCTACGTCGAGATGCGGCGGTCAAGAGCCGAGAAACCCACAACCGTGCCAGCCCCGCCCCTCGGCACCGACCGGGCGGTCTCCCTCAAGTTCAAGGTCGTCGATCCGCCTCAGCGCCGTGGGAGGGTATTCGAGCTCGGCGAGGAGGTCACCGTGGGCCGGTCGCCGGGTTGCGCGGTATCGCTCGAGGACGACACTTTCACCTCCTCGGTGCATGCACGCGTCTATCAACGCAACGGAGAGCTCTGGCTCGAGGATCTGGGCTCGACGAACGGGACGTTCCTCAACGACGAGAGGGTCGACAGCCCCGAACGTCTGCAGCGGGGTGACCGCGTGAAGATTGGGAGCACCATCCTCGAGGTGGCCCGATGACCGTTTCCACCACCCCGGTCGTTGGCTCGCGAGCGCGGACTGCCTGGCGATGACGGTGCTTCGCGCTGCGGCCGAGACCCACACCGGCTACGTGCGGTCGACCAACCAGGACCTGGCGCTCGTGAGCGGAGATCTCATCGCGGTTGCAGATGGGATGGGCGGTCACCTCGGCGGTGAGGTCGCCTCCCGGACCGCAATAGAGGAGCTGCTCAATGCGTTCGTGCAGGACCGCTCAGATGAGGGGATCGTCATGGCGGCACGCCGGGCCAATCGCGCGGTGTGGCGCAAGAGTCGGGTCGATCGTGCCCTGCACGGCATGGGTACCACCCTCACGGCGGCTGCGCTCGTGCGCGATGGCAGCGACGAGCACCCTCATCTCGTTCTCGTGAACGTAGGTGACTCCCGCGCCTACGTGCTGGACCGTGGGACCCGGGAGCTCCGCCAACTGACGGACGATCACTCGGTCGTGGAGGAGATGGTCCGCCAGGGAGAGCTCAGCCCAGAGGAGGCGGCAGTCCATCCGCACCGCCATGTGCTCACGCGCGCCCTGGGGATCGAGCCCGAGGTGGCTGTCGACGTGTGGTCTCTGCAGGTCGACGCGACGGCGCGGTTCCTGCTGTGCAGCGACGGGTTGACGAACGAGCTGAAGGATCTCGAGATCGCCGAGATTCTGGCCGGGGCGCCCAGCCCCGAGGAGGCCGTCGGTGAGCTGGTCGGCCGCGCTCTCGGCCACGGCGGCATGGACAACGTCACCGTTGTCGTCGCAGACGTCGTCCAAGGCACCGGCGACCCTGCGGCGGTCGATGTCCAGCTCATCCCCCCGGGCCCATCGCCGCCGGAAGCCCCGGTGCTCGGTACGCCGGAGCTTACCGAAGCCATTCCGATCATGGAGCCGCCATCACCACGCGCTGGGCCGATCGTGCCGATCCGACCACGGCAACTCGACGGCCTGTCATCTGGCGGCGAGCTTCCCGACCAGGCTGGAGCTGTGCTCACTCGTTCCCGGCTGCGTGACACGGGCAACGCGAGCGGACCGGACACCCGGGCGAACTCGCTCGCACCCTTAGAGCCGGACAGTCCCGGCGCGCTTGGGGCCCCGCGCGAGCCGCCAGGATCGGCCGAGCATCAAGCACGCCCGGTCATCCTCATACCCCCAAGGAGGCGACCGCGGGAGAAGGACCATATCCTCACCCTGCGCGTCGCGCTCTTCGTGGTGGTGCTAGTCGGGCTGCTGGCCGGAACGGCCGGCGCGGTGATCTGGTTCGACCAGTCGTCGTACTTTGTCGGGATGGATGGCGATGCCGTGGCTATCTATCAGGGCCGACCCGGCGGTATTCTCTGGTTCAAGCCCCAACTGCTGGAGACAAGCCAGGTGTCTGCGAGTCAGCTCTTGAGCTCAACCATCTCGACGCTTCGCGTTGGAGTCCCCGAGTCGTCCTTGAAGGCGGCTGAGGACCTGGTCAGGCGCCTGAGAAACGAGCGACGCAACGCCCTTGCCGCCGCGGCGCCGACTACGACCGTGCCTGGCACGACTGTGCCCGGGAGGCGTCCGAGCTCTTCGGTTGCAGGAGCGGCGGCTCAGTCCCCCGCACCGAGCGGCCCACTCTACGGGGAGCTCTAGGTGTTGGACTCGAGAGTTATTCGCGTGGGCGTCCTGCTGCTCATCTGCTTTGCCCTGCTGCTCATGCAGCTGACGAACATCCAGGTCCGCCAGGCCGCCGCGCTCGACCGCAATCCGCTCAACCAAGTTGTCCAGCCGAGCCCCTTCTTCGGCCCGCGCGGGGAGATCATCAGCTCCGACGGCTACGTGCTGGCAGAGTCGAAGCGGACGAACGACCAGTACCACTACCTGCGGGTCTATCCGCCGCTCACCGCCGCAATGTTCTCGGGCATCACCGGCTACTACGCGACGGCCGTCGAGGCAAATCCCTTTGGCATCGAGGCGTCCTACAACCAGTACCTGGCCCAGCACGAGTCGCCCGTCAACTCGCTGCACGGTCTTTTCACCCAGCACCTCGAGACCGACGACGTCATTCTCACCGTCTCCGAGCGCCTCCAAGCTGCCGCGATGCACGCCCTCGACTCACAGCCCGACGCCCAAAGCGGCGGTGCCGTCGTCGCGATCGACCCCCGCAACGGCAACATCCTTGCCATGTACAGCAACCCGTCGTACAACCCGAACCTGTTCGCGGTGCACAACCCTGCAGCCGTCAACGCGCTGGCCACCAAGTACAACTCGCTCCCCAATGCCGAGAACCCCCTGTACAACGACGCGATCGCGGCGCTTCACCCCCCGGGCTCCACGTTCAAGATCGTCACGACGTCGGCCATCTATGACCATCACCCCTCGATCGCCAATCAGAGCTTCCCGGTCGAGGCTCTCTACGACTTCCCTCACACCGGCTCCCCTCCGAAGACCATCCACAACTACGCCTACGAGGTGTGCGGAGGTAGCCTCGCGGCTGCTCTTGCCGTCTCGTGCGACACGTCCTACAGCCAGATCGCCTACGAGCTCGGAGCCAGCAGCCTCGCGAGCGAAGCCCGGGCCTTCGGATTCGGCAGCGTGCCGCCGATTGACGTGCCGGGCGCGGTCGCCTCGCAGTTCCCGCCGCCAAGCGCGATCGACGCGCCAAGCGCGAGCCCGTACCTGGCCTACTCCGCAATAGGGCAGTACGACGACAACGCCACCGCTTTGCAGATGGCGCTGGCCACTGCGGCCGTCGCAGACCACGGCAAGATCATGGCTCCACATCTTGTCAGCAAGGTCGTGGGAAGTCTCGGCAACGACGAGTTCGTCTACCGCCCCCATGTATGGCGCCGGGCCACCTCCGCGAAGACGGCGGCTTCGGTGCTCGGCCTCATGACTGGCGTCACGACGACGAACATCGGGACGGCTTACACCGTCTTCCAGGGCTATTACTCCTCAGGGTTCCCGACGGCGGCTGCCAAGACCGGCACGGCGCAACCGGGTGGGAACGGATGCGGCACCTACAACTGGCTCGTTGCCGCCGCTCCGGCCGGAGCTGGGCAGACACCGTCGGTCGTGGTGGCCGCCATGGTGCCCGTCCTGAGCTCTCGTGCCTGCACCATCAATCCGACCGGAGCATCGGTGGCCGGCCCGGTGGCGGTCGCGGTCCTCGAGGCGGCCCTGCGCCAACAAGGGGGCGGGTGAGCCTCCAAGGTGTCGACACGACCCCCGGAACCGACGCGTAGGCTCACCTCGCCATGACCATGAACCGCCCTCCAGGCAGCGAGGCGCCCCCGCCGATCTACAACGGCCGCTACGAGCTGCGGAACCAGATCGCTCGCGGTGGGACCGCGCAGGTGTACCTGGCCCGCGACCTGCTGCTCGATCGGCCGGTCGCGCTCAAGGTGCTCTTCCCGGAGCTGTCGAGTGACAGCTCCTTTGTCGAACGGTTTCGGAGGGAGGCGCAAGCTGCTGCCAACCTCTCTCATCCAAACATCGTCCCAGTGTTCGACTGGGGGGAGTCCGAGCGCACGTACTTCATCGTCATGGAGCACATCGACGGCGAGCCGCTCTCGGCGATCATCCGGAACCAGGCGCCGCTGCCGGCCCTCCGGGCGGCATCGATCGCGGCGGACATCGCGAAAGCGCTCAGCTACGCGCACCGCCACGGCGTCGTGCACCGCGACGTGAAACCCGGCAACGTGCTCATCACGCGAGATGGTCAGGTCAAGGTCGCGGACTTCGGTATCGCGAGAGCCGTCGGGTCAGACGACAACGTG
>JAJYGM010000745.1 GCA_021785095.1 Actinomycetes bacterium | reverse complement strand
CGGCCGCCGCGACTTCGAGCGAGCGACTCGCACGCTCGTCGCCTCGCCGTTCGACGGTGCGAAGATGCGGACCGGCACGCCGCCTCGCGGCGCCCGCAGCCCGGCGGGTCACGCGCATCGCCTTGCCTGCAGCACGGTGCGCCATCGTTGCCGAGCGAGCTCCGCTCCGAGCGGCCAGCGACGCCTGACGGGCGACCTCGGCCTCGAGGGCATGCGGGTCCGCCGCGATGTCCTCGAAGGCGCCGCGCAGCTCGGCCTCGTACCCGGCGGGAAGCGTGCCGTCCGCACGGATCCGATCTGCCTCGGTGCTGATCTCGCCGAACAGCGTCGGCGGCACGACCGTCATGCGGGCGGGTCCCCGGGCCGGTGCTCGTGCTCGATCTCGAGGCTGAGAGGCAGCGCGACCATGCCGGTGGACGTTCCCGGGTTCTCGACGACGAGGCTCACCGCCGGCTCGAGCCGGGCATGGACCGCTCCGCCTCCCGGGTCCTGCACTCGCAGGTTGACGCTGTACGAGCCGTCGAGCAACGGGATGCTGGCGAAGCGGAACCTCAAGGTCGAGCGTCCCGCCGGGAGCGTCATCGCTTCCCCGTCGCGGTCGAAGATGAGGGAGCCGTTCGAGCCCCAAACCGAGCAGCCGAGCGCGACACCGTGCAGGGGCTCGGTCACGTCCGCCTCGACGACCACGCAGGCAGGTTCGCCCGGGTACAGGTGGGGACGGTCGGTCGTGGTCTCCACCCGTGCACCGGAGAGCCGGACCTTGCGCACCGGCGGTTGCGGAGCCGCCGGCTGCACCACCCCGTCCAGCTGGGCCGCCGCCACCGTGCCGTCGGTGGCGGGCTCCTGCGGCGCGACTGGGGGGATCGCGGCGGTGTTCTCCCCGAGGTCGAGCAGGACCTCCCGGAAACTGCGGATGGCCTCGCCCGGCGGCGCCACCGTGACTATCTGCCCGGCGTCCATCACCATGACGCGATTGCAGAGCTGGCGCATCGTGTCGGCGGCGTGCGAGACCACGACGATGGTGCGGCCCTCGTTCTGGAAGTCGTGGATCCGCTGCATGCACTTTTGCTGGAAGCGCTCGTCACCGACAGCGAGCACCTCGTCGACGAGCAGGATGTGCGGGTCGACGTTGACGGCGACCGCGAAGCCGAGCCTCACGTACATGCCCGAGGAGTAGAAGCGGACCTGGTTGTCGATGAACTCCTCGAGCTCTGCGAAGGCCACGATCTCGTCGAAACGCTTGTCGATCTCCCGTCTCGGCATCCCGAGCAACGAGGCGTTCAGGTAGATGTTCTCGCGCCCGGACAGCTCGGGCTGGAAGCCGGCTCCGAGCTCGAGCATGGCGGCCAGGTTCCCACGGAGGCGGATCTCCCCGTTCGTCGGCTTCAGGATCCCGGCGATGCACTTGAGCAGTGTCGACTTGCCGCATCCGTTGCGACCGAGGATGCCGAGCGTCTCGCCCGGCGCGACGTCGATCTCGATGTCACGGAGGGCCCAGAAGTCGCTGTAGGGCACGCGGCCCGCATGGAGGAGGCGCTCCTTCAGCGACGTGTACTTCTCCTGGTAGAGGCGGAAGCGCTTCGACACCTCCCGCACTTCGATTACCGCGGCGCTCACCTGGCGCTCACAGCTCCTCGGCGAAGTTGCCCTCGACCCTGCGGAACAGGAGCGATGCCAGGTAGAGAAGGACGAACGACACCCCGAGGACGATGGCGAGTAGCTCGTAGTAGAAGGACTGCGGGTAGGTGGCGAGGACTCCCTGCGAACCGGGGACGTTGCCGAAGATGAACCGCTGGAAGGAGATCACGATCGACGTGAGCGGGTTGAGCAGGTACAGCCACACGAGCCCGTGCTTGCCGAGCCGGGAGCCGAGGTTGTTCCACGTGTAGACGATCGGCTCCGCGAAGAAGAGAGCCACCATCACGACCTGGATGAGGTGCTCGATGTCGCGCATGTAGACGTTCAGGGCCGAGAGCGCGAGCGCCAGGGCGGCCGTGAAGACCAGGTCGCACACGAGCGCGAGCAGCATCACCGGGAAGTACTGCCACGACGGCATCACGTGGAAGCCGAGGAGGAACACGACGAGGATGCAGCTCTGGAAGAAGAAGTAGCACGCCGCCACACCGACCTGGGTGAGGGCGAGGATCTCGCGGGGGAAGGCGACCTTCTTCACGATGCCGGCGTGCGCCACGAGCGTGCCCGACGAGCTGAGGAGCGCCGTGTTGAACAGGTTCCAGGGGAGGAGGCCGCACATGAGGTAGACGGCGAAGTCCGAGATCCCGTTCTTCAGGATGTAGCGGAACATCACGAAGTAGATGAGCAGCACCATCGCCGGGTTGAGGAACGACCAGAGGAACCCGAGGAAGCTGTTCTTGTAGCGGACCTTCAGCTCTTTTCGGACCAGGAAGACGAGCAGCTCGTGCGCGAGCCAGATCTCCCGGAGCCGGGCGAGCGTGCCGACGCGCGCCGCCACGACCCGCTGTGGCAGGTCGTCGAGCTGACCCTCGTCCAAGAGTGCGGCCGGCTTCGCGCTCACAGTGCGAGCATCGCCAGCGCCGCCGTCCGCAGGCATGTCTGCCTGCGCTCGAGCCATCGAATCCGTCCTCCCTGACGCGCTCCGCGACCGTCGCGAACGCCCAACCGGCCGCGGCGATCCTACTGGTCACAGCACTTCTACCCTGGCCGCTGCGCCGGGCGACATAGTCTCGGTGCGTGGCTTTCGCACCGAGAGCGTTCTGGCGCCTGATGAGGACGAGCGTCGCGCGCCAGACGGTCCACGAATTCACCCCGTTCATCGACGAGCGGCTCGGGAGCGTCAACACCCGCCTCGACACCATCGAGGCCCAGCTCAGGATGCTGGCGGAGGAGGTCCGCGAGCTTCGTTCCATCATCGCGACACAGGTGGACGTGGAGAACCAGAGCGCTTCGTTGATCGGGCAGCTCCTCCGCTCGGCGACCACGCGCATCGAGGAGCTCGAGGAGCGCGTCGAGCAGGCCAGATGAGCCCTGCGCGCCCGGTCGTCTGCGACTTGCGGGCGACCCAGAGCCCCGACCACCGCGGCCGAGGGATCGGGCGATGGGCATACGAGCTCGCGACGGCGCTCGAACGGGTTCGTCCCGACCTCGTGGGGGCCTATCTCCTCGACCCGGAGTGGCCGCCGCCCGGTGGTGCGGACGAGCTGCTCACATCCGGGAAGCTCACATACCTCGACTCCGCCGCGGCCGGGGAAGCCCTCCGGACAGCCCGCGTCCACCTCTGTGCTTCGCCGTTCGAGCTCGGCCGCCCGATGTCCGCCGTGCGCCCGCGGTTCGTCGACGAGCTCGGGCTTGGGTACGCGGCCGTGGCATACGACTTGATCCCGCTCCGACACCCCGAGGAGTACCTCGCCCACCCCGCACAGCGCCGCCGTTACGGCGCCCGCCTGCAGGTGCTCAGGACTGCAGACGCCGTCCTCGCCATCTCGGACCTCGCGGCGGCAGATGTCCTCCAGCTCCTCGAGATCGAGCCCGACCGCTGCCACACGGTCGGAACCGGCGTGTCGCGCCACTTCGTACCCCCTGCCTCCCGCTCGGTCGCGCTGCAGGTCGTCCGCCGCGCGATGCCGGCTCTGCAAGGCCGGTACGTGCTCTATCCCGGCGGCAACGACAGCCGGAAGAACATCGACGGCCTCATCCACGCGTTCGCGGACCTGCCGGCGTCACTGCTGCAGAGGTTCCAGCTCGTGGTCGTCGGGGACCTCCCGCCGCTCACGGCCAACCACTACCGCCACCTCGCCCGCCTCTCCGGGATCGAGCACCGCCTCGTGCTGACGGGCTTCGTGTCGGATGCCCACCTGACGCAGCTCTATCAAGCCACGGACCTGTTCGTCTTCCCTTCGATCGCAGAGGGGTTCGGTCTCCCCGTCGCCGAAGCGCTCGCCTGCGGAGCGGTCGTCTGCGTCTCGGATCGGCCGCCGCTCGACGCGATGGTGCCGGAGCGGCGGGCTCGTTTCGATCCGTCCGACCGTGCCGACATGTCGAGCACGATCGAGCGATGCCTCACCGACTCCGGGCTCCGCTCGACGGTGCTGGACGGGGCGCCGCAGGTCGTCACGTCGTGGGAAGACGTGGCGCATCGAGTCGCCACGGTGCTCGAAGGGCTCGCGAGCCGGCGAGGACGGCAACGGCCGTGGCGGCGGCGGCGGCGGATCGCCGTCGTGTCGCCCTTCCCGCCATCGCCGAGCGGAGTTGCGGGCTACAGCATGAGCCTGGTCGAGGCGATGCGCCGGCAGTCGGCGGCTCCCGACCGCAACGGCGCCGACCTTCCCCCCATCGAGATCGACTGCTTCGCCGACGGCCTCGAGCGCACGTCCGCTCCACTGGAGCCGTTCGGGGGGACGATCCCTCGGGACGCACGCGTCTTCGACGTCACCGACGGCGCGACCGGCTCGTACGACCACGTCGTCTACGTACTCGGCAACTCCGAGTTCCACGCCCACGCCCTCGCATCGTTACGGCGCCGTTCCGGCATCGTCGTCGGCCACGACGTCAGGTTGAGCGGTCTCATGACGCTGTCCGCAAAAGTGCCGGGAGCAGTGCCCGGAGGTGTCGGCGCGGCGATCGGCCGCAACTACCCGACGCTCCCGCCCGAGCTCAGGAGCCTGCGCTCGATACCGCCGGCCGACCAGGAGCGATACGGGCTTCTTCTCCTCCGGGAGGTGATCGGGCTCACGCCTCGCTTCCTCGTCTCGTCGGAGGCTGCGCGCCGCCTCGCGGAGCTCGACGCGGGGCCTGAGCTGTCGGACAGGCTCGGGATCCTCCCTTTCGCGATGTCTCTGCTCTCGCGCGAGGAGCGTGAGCATGTGGAGTCGGCACGACGTGATTCAGGACGGCTCCTCGAGCGCGGCGAGCGCCGCCTCAGGGTCACGAGCTTCGGCATCGTCGACCCGAGCAAGCGGCCGGGGCTCTTGATCGAGGCGCTCGCCGAGCTGATCTCGTCCGGCACCGAGGCGGAGCTCGTGCTCCTCGGATCGGTCAGCAGGGAGCTTGCTGCTGAGCTGTCGGAGCTCGCCTCATCTCACCTCCTCGGCGACCGCTTCCGCATCACCGGCACGGTGTCATGGGACGAGTACGTGGAGTGCCTCGGGAGGACCGATGTCGGGGTGCAGTTGCGGTCGAGTTCCTCCGGGGAGGCGTCAGGAGCCGTGAGCGAGTGCCTGTCGGCCGGCGTGCCGACCGTCGTCTCCGACCTCGGCTGGATGCACGACCTGCCCGACGAAGCCGTGCGGAAGGTTCGGCACGACTGCACCGCGGGCGAGCTCGCGACCGTGCTCTCGAGCTTGTTGGCCGACACCGAGGAGCGCCACCGCCTCGGGAGAGCCGGCGAGGAGCACGCGGCCGCTCACACCTTCGATCGGGCTGCTTCGGCACTCCTCGCCGAGCTCGGCGTCTGAGCCCGCCGGCCGAGCCACCGGTGGCGCCGGTGGCGAGGCACGGATCAGATCTTCGCGAGGAGGCGGCGCGCCGTGCGGGCGCTGCGTGCGAGCGGGCGCGTGAGTGGTCTCGCTTCGGCTGCCAGGAGGGCGGCCCGCGCGGCGCGGCGTAGGGTCGATCCCTGGCCGGATCGCTCGTGGTGCACCTCGTCGGCGAATGCGGGCACTCCTGCGCCGGGGTGGGGAGCCCACTCCCACAAGAAGACCCGTTGGCGGGCACGGACCTGGCCCGCTCCGGCGGCGCGGTCGGCGAGGATCGAGGCACGGTCGGAGGCGGCGCGGGCGCGGACGATGGCCGTCACCGCTTCGAGGCCGGCGCCGGCCCCGACCTCTGCGATGGCGGCACGAGCCTCGCGCCCGCCGCCGATCTCGACAGGCGGCAGTGCCAGTGTCAACTTGCCGGCAGTAGATGGCGACAGCGACGCCGCCAGGTGCTCCAGGACCTCGCCGCTCCCGACCTCGATGCGGTCTGACCGCGACCACAGGGCCTCTGCCGCCCTGCCACCGACGCCGGAAGGAAGGTCGTGGAGCGAGTGCAGGCGGACGACCACCTCACCGGGTGCGTTGCGCAAGGCCATGGCGAGCGATGCGAGCCCGAACGCCCGGCCGGCACGAGAGGCGTTCTCCTCGAGGGGAAATCCCGGCTCGAGTTGGACGACGACGAAGTCGGCCTTCCGCACCGCCAGAGCGACTTCGACGGCCGACGCCGCGCCGCGTAGCTCGAGGTAGTCGTGGGCGACGGAGTTCTGCGTCGGGGAGAGCACCCGCAACGTCGCGCCCTTCTCTCTCAGCCTCAGCACCTCCGCGAGGAGCCCGCGGGAGCGCTCGGTGACGGGCGGGGGCAGCGTGCCGATCACGAGGGCGTTCACGAGAACCGCTCCAATGCACGTTCCACGCCGTCGAGGATCTTCGGCCAGGTGTAGTTCCCCAGCACGTACTCCCGGCCGCTCGCGGCAAGCTCGGTTGCCAGCTTCGGCGCCTCGGCGATCATGCGCAGGCACTCGCCCATCTCGATCTCGTCGCCGTAGACGAGGCCCCCGCCGGACCGCTCGCAGTGCCAGGCCACCACCTCGCTCCCCATGTTGGCGATCACCGGTGTCGACGCGAGCCAGCTCTCCATGATTGTCCGGGAGAAGCTCTCGTTCGGGCTCGGTTGCAGGTACGCCTCCGCTGCCGCAAAGGCGTTCGACACCTCGTCGTCCTCCAGGTAGCCCAGGTCGATGATGCGCCGGTCGAGGACAGGCGGGATGTTCGTGTCGCCGACGCCGATGCTCACGAGATCGAGGTCGAGGCCGTGGCTGACGATGGCGGCGCCGAAACCCCGCACCGCCTGCGACCAACCTTTGCCTTCCTCCCGGCGCCCGGCACACAGCACGAAGGGACGCTCGATCCCATGGCGCTCCCGGAATCCTTCCGGATCGTAGGTGTCTGGCACGTGCACGGCAGACCCGACGAGGCGATGGCGCGGGAGCGGCGCGAGGCGATGGCCGAGCTGGTGCTCCGGCTCGGACAGGAACCAGACCTCAGCCGCACCGGCGAGCGCGGCACGCACCGACCGGAGGGTCGCGTACGGTTCGTCGTGCAGGCACGGGATGAGGATGCTGCGCTCAGGCACGAGACCGATGCAGTACAGGGTCGTCCAGAACAGATAGGGCGAGAAGATGATGGCGTCGTAGTCGCGGCCCTCGCCGGCGAGGTGGAAGTAGAGGTCCGGCACCCTCAGCCGGCTGTTGATCCAGGCCAGCTCCTCCGCGTCGTCGAGATCGTCACCGGCGAAGATCCGCCGCTCGAAACCTGCCCACGCGACCGGGTCCGAGCGCGGCACCGTCTCGAAACGCCGCACCGTCACCGCCCCGTCCTCCTCCACACCCGCCGGCAGGTCGTTGGCCCACGTGTGGTGGTCCCTGGCAGTCGTCGTGAGGACCTCGACCTGGTGACCTCTTGCTGCGAGACCCCGCGCCTGCTCGCGCGCCATGGACTCGGACCCGCCGAGCACTCTCTCCCCGTAGCGGGGTGTCACGAACGCCAGCTTGGCCACGGCGGCGATGATACCCATGGCCATCGGGCAGCAAGCTGGAGCGGAAAGAACGCCTCGAGCACCACCTGTTCCGTATCATTCGGCTGAACGCGAGCAGGGGGTGTCGTGATGCGTGCTTCGACCGACGGGCGCAAGCTCGTTCTGGTCACTGCCGTGCTGGTCGCCTCCGCCATGGCAGCCGCCGTCCCGGGCCTCGGGATGGCCACCTCGACACCACCGGCTCGGCCGGCGCTCCCCGGACGAGCTCTGATGGCGGAAGGGCCGAGATCATCGTGTCCCGCCTCGAGCCCGACGGCGTTCGGCCTGCCGCGCTGGGAGCTCTGCGGCATCGGTGGGCAGTACCTCACCTCCCCCGTGGTCGGGACCATCGACGGGCAGAAGGTGGTCGTCGACGGCTCGGAGTCCGGCCTGGTGAACGTCGTGAACGCTCGAACGGGTGAGGAGATGCCGGGTTGGCCCGAGAGAGCGGACCTCGTCGGGAACACGGCGACGGCCATCGACTCGAGCCCGGTGATCGCGTACCTCGACGGGCCGAGCCGCGAGCCGAGCATCGTCGTCGGCCTCGGCACCCTCGAGGAGAGGTGCCAGAACGGCGGCGTCATGGCGTGGAACTACAACGGCAGGTTGAGGTTCCGGTTCCTCACGAGGAAGACCTTCTCGGAATGGCGTGGGTGCCCGGCCAGCTACACCAACGGCGTGTTCGACACGCCTGCCGTCGGCGACGTGACGGGCAACGGGCAACAGGACATCGTCTTCGGGTCCTGGGACCACTACCTCTACGCTCTGAACCCGCAGGGCAAGGTCCTCCGCGGCTTCCCGATCAACCGCGCCGACACGATCTGGTCGTCGCCGGCGCTGGCGGACGTCACCCACACGGGCAAGATGGACATCATCGAGGGTAGCGACGCGAACGGTTGGCGCGGTCCGAACGGCGGGCCGAAGTGCTTCAGCGGGTGGGTCTCGGACTACCGCTACGAGGACGGCGCCCCGCGGCTCGTCTGGGAGCACTGCCTCGCCGAGACCGTTTGGTCGAGCCCTGCCGTCACGACCTTCGGCTCGACACCTGTCGTCGTCGTCGGCACGTCGTTCTTCTCCGGCGCGGGACTGCATGTCCAGCCGGCCGAAGACGAGGTGTTCGCGTACGACGCGGCGAACGGCAGGCCGATCTCAGGGTGGCCGGTGAACACCGGGGGAGCCACGTTCGGCTCTCCGGCAGTGGGGCCTGCCTACCCGGGCGGGCCGACGGACGTGTTCGCGAGCTCCTGCGCGAACTGCCCGACGACCGGAGACGCGAGGGTGACGGCGTGGAACGAGAAGGGCCACCTTCTCTGGTCCCGCAACATCACGACGTACGGCGAGCTGCTCTCGTCGCCGACCCTTGCCAACGTCACCGACTTCAAGAGCCATGGGCTGGCGGACAGCGACATCCTCATCGGCAACGTCTTGGGACTGTTCGTCCTCAGCGCCCGCACGGGCAATTATCTCGCCGGCACCAGCAGCACCGAGGCGATCGACAAGGGCTGCTACGTCGGCGGTGCGCCGGCTGTTGCGGCAGTGCCGGGCTCGAAGACCGGCTACATGATGTTCACCAACTGCGGCTACCACCCGGCGATGACCGTTCCTACGTATCTGCGCGGGTACGACGTCCCGCCTCCCTCCGATCCGTATCCGTGGCCCATGTTCCACGCGAACGCGCAACACACCGGAATCCCTGACCCGACGTCCACGACCCCGATCGCCTGCTCGACGCCGGCCGCGCCGAGCGGCTATCGCGTGTTCGGTCAGGCAGGCGCGGTCGCCGGCTTCGGAGCGGCGGAGAACTGCGGCGGTCTCTCCGATCGGATCCTGCCCGAGGACGTCGCCGGCATGGCGTCGACGCCGAACGGTGGCGGCTACTGGCTGGCGCTCAAAGACGGAGCCGTCTACGCCTTCGGAGACGCCAGGTTCCACGGCGACCTCCGGACGAGGTCCTGGAGGGGCGGCCCGGCTGCTCCGGGCGCGCCGGTCACGGGCATCTCGTCATCGCCGGACGGGAAGGGCTACTTCCTCCTTGCGGGGGACGGATCCGTCTATGCCTTCGGGGACGCCCGGTACCACGGTTCCAATGGCGACTACAGGAGCGCCGGCACGCCGCTCGCGATCGTGACAGACGACGCCACGGGCGGCTACTGGGTCGCCACGAGCAGCGGCGCTGTGTACAACTTCGACGCCCCGTTCTTCGGATCGAAGCCCGACGGGCACGCCTCCCCCATGGTCGGCATGGCAGCGAGCAGTGGGGACCACGGGTACTGGCTCGTGACGGCGAGCGGCTACGTGTACCACTTCGGGAAGGCCGGCAGCTACGGCTCGAGCCCTGGCAACAGGGTCGTCGGACTCGCCGCTGCGGTCGGCGGGAACGGCTACTACCTCGTGACCTCGAACGGCACGATCCTGTGCCACGGGCGGGCACCGAACGCGGGCACACAAGCGAGCGTCGGGGGCGAACCGGTGGCGGGCATCTCGGCTCCTTGAGGACGGAGGGGGATCCGCCCCGCCGTCACATCTCGGCCGGGACGTCGACGCCTGCCCAACGCTCGGCGACCTCCCGAGGGCTGAGGACCCAAGACCGGCTGAGCAGTGCTCGTTCGGCGAGCACCCTCGGCAGGACACGGTGGATCACCTCGGCCACCCCGTCGTCGCCCCCACCTCGGCGTTTCTTCCAGGTCTCACGAGCCGCCATCTCCAAGGGCGCGTTCCGCAGCAACGTGAGCAGACGGTTGCGCTCGAGCAGGAAGTGGACCCTCCTCGACAGGACGCCGCCGCTCGTCGCTCCCCTCTCGTGACGGACCGCCGCCGTCGGGTCGAAGAGGAGACGGTAACCCTGCAGGCGGGCGCGCCAACACCAGTCGGCATCCTCGTAGTAGGCGAAGAAACGCTCCTCGAACCTGCCCACCTTCTCGAGCACCTCTCGAGTCGTCACGAGGGCTGCCCCCGACAGCGCGAAGCGCTCCTCCCACGAGTCGAATTCAGCGTCGTCGGCCACCTCCGACCCGACGTCTCCGACGTAGCCGTCCTCACGCAGGTAGCAGCCGACGCTGTTGAGCAGGTCGACGACCCGAGCGGGCCTGATCGGCTCGCCGTTGAGACGTAGCTCGACCGGGCCGCTTCCCGGCGGCATCGGGACGTAGAACGGGATCCCTCGCCCCGAGGTCCAGCGCCAGCGATGTGGGCGGCGATCATCGACCACCTCTTCGCTGCGGCCGTCCTCGTCTCGGAGGGGCCGAGGTGCACCGGGGTCCGTTTCGAGGCGGTGAACGCCGCCGCCGACGAGGTAGGGCAGCACGTCACGTCCGCCGAGCGTCGCCGTCATCAGGCGCCGCCCGAGCGGGCGAGCGTCCCCGTCGGCCCACCAGGTCTCGTCGTCGAGGAATATCTCGAGGTAGCGGCCGGTGAGGACGATCTTCGGGCCGACGGCGCCGACGGTCGGGTCCTCGAGCACAGACGAGGCACTGGCGAGCCAGCGCTCCCCTGCTCGCGCGTCGTCGTTGAGGAAAGCGATGACGTCTCCCTTGGCGTGGGCGGCACCGGCGTTGGCGCCCGCGGCGAATCCCCCGTTCTCTGCGAGGCGGACCGTGCGGGCGCCGTGCCGTGCCGCGATCCGGCTCGCCGCCTCCCCGGGAGATGCGTTGTCGACGACGACCACGTCGACCTCCCCGACGTGCTCCGCCTGGGAGTGGACCGACTCGAGGCACCGAGCCAGATGGTCGGTGGGTCGGTAGGAGACGATGACGACCGAGTGGGTCAGGAAACGGCCTTCAGCGAGGAGCGGTGGATCACCTGGTCGATGAAGCCGTAGTCCTTCGCTTCCTCCGCCGTGAACCACCGGTCGCGGTCGGAGTCGGCCTCGATGCGTTCCACGGGTTGGCCGGTGTGGAGCGCGATGCGCTCGGCCATCATGCGCTTCAGGTAGACGATCTGCTCCGCCTGGATCTTGATGTCGGTCGCCTGGCCCTGCATCTGGCCCGACGGCTGGTGCATGAGGATCCGTGAGTGCGGCAGGGCGAAGCGCTTGCCGGGAGTGCCTGCACACAGGAGGAACTGGCCCATCGAAGCAGCGAGGCCGAGGCAGATCGTCGAGACGTCGCAGCGGACGAACTGCATGGTGTCGTAGATCGCGAGGCCGTCGGTGACCGATCCACCGGGCGAGTTGATGTAGAGGTAGACGTCCCGGTCCGGATCCTCGGCCTCGAGCAGGAGGAGCTGGGCACAGATCAGGTTCGCCGAGCTCTGGTCGACCTGAGTGCCGAGGAACACGATGCGCTCCTTCAGGAGCTGCTTGAACACGTCGGCCGAAGCGTCCGACAGACCACCGCCCTGGGCGGCCACCTTCGCCACGTCGCTCGTCATGATGGCACTGTCCTCCTGTGTCAGCTCGGCCGTCGTGCTGCTGTCTACTCGTGCCCCGACCGGCGAGCCGAGGCTACCGGACCACGCGCCACCGGACCGCCGAAGTACGCTTCCTGCGAAGTCTCACCGCTGCGGGCGTGGCGGAACTGGCAGACGCGCCGGGTTTAGGTCCCGGTCCCTTCGGGGGTGGAGGTTCGAGTCCTCTCGCCCGCACCGAGCAGCTGGGCGAGGTGCTCCGGCGCTGCCACCTGCCCCTCGGGGGAACGAACCGGCGTCGAGGCGGCGCTCATGCGCCGAGCACCGAGGTTGCCGCTGCGAGCACCAGCGTGGCTCCCCGCAGGTCGCCGACGAGTCCGGACTCCATCCGGTTCATCACGTAGGCGACGGACATCCGCGTCTCGAGGTCGACGACGATGATCGAGCCTCCCCATCCACCCCAGAAATAGGTCTCAGGTCCGACGGGCATCGTCTCGCTCGAGAGGCCGAAGCCCATGCCGAAGCGGATCGGCACGCCGAGAACCGCGTCAGTGCCGTTCGACTGCTCGTCGAAGATCGTCCGGCATCCGGCCTCCGAGAGCAACCGGACGCCCCGTGCCGAGCCACCGCACGCGACGACCGAGTGCACGAGCGCGACCGAGCGGGCATTGCCATGGCCGTTCGCCGCCGGGATCTCGGCCCTCCGCCACGGAACCGTCGCCGACTCGGAACCGTCGAGCCTCGGGTTCGAGAGGGTGCGCAGTGCGAGGCTGCCAGGTTGGAAGTCTGCTTCCGTCGGGAGTCCCTCGGGCGGGATGAGCGCCGCCACTCGATCGTCCAGCGACGCGGGCGTTCCGATGTGGAAGTCGGCGTCGAGGGGACCGGCGATCTCCTCTGCGAAGAACTGACCGACCGATCGGCCGCTCACCCGCCGGATCACTTCGCCGACGAGGTAGCCCTGCGTCAGCGCGTGATAACCCGAGAACGCACCGGGCTCCCACCAGGGTTCCTGGGCGGCCAGCAGCGAGGTCGCCCTCTCCCAGTCATAGAGGTCCTCGACCGTGAGGGGTTCCTGCCAGCCGGAGAGGCCGGCGGTGTGCGACATGAGGTGGCGGACCTGCACGCCTTCCTTGCCCGAGGCAGCGAACTCCGGCCAGTACTTCGCCACCGGCGCATGGAAGTCGAGCTCGCCTCGGTCGGCGAGCATGTGCGCGCACAAGGCCGTCATCGTCTTCGTGGTCGAGAAGACGTTGATGATGGTGTCCTCGTGCCACGGCTCCGTCCTGCCCGAGTCGAGGTGACCGCCCCACAGGTCGACGACCGGATCGCCATCCACGAACACGGCCACGGAGGCCCCGACGTCGAGACCTTGATCGAGGTTCGACTCGAATTCCCGGCGAACCGCCTCGAAACGGGAATCGCAGCTCCCCGACACCTCAGCCATCACTCACGCCCTCCAACCCGGGGTCGGCACCGGCCATCGGCGCCGGTCGGCAACCTACAAGAGGCGACGCTCAGGCGCTCGTGCGGGCTGCGACGAGTCTCTCGTGGACCGAGTCGTCGAAGGTGCCGTAGAAGCCCGTCAGGTCCTCCACGAGCTGCTCGAAGGACGAGGACGAGTAGAGGATCGGCTGGTAGTGCGTGATGTCGTATTCGGTCGAGCCCATCTCGGCGAAGTCGAGCGGGCGGATCTCGGCCCGTTGGAACACGTCCATCTCGCCGTACGAGGAGAGGAGCCCGGCGCCGTAGGCCTTCGGCTCGCCGTCCTCCATGACGACGCCGAACTCGAGCGTGAACCAGAACACCCGGGACATGAAGGCGAGCGCCTCGGGCGCCTCGGTTCGCGCGACCGCCTTCCCGACCTCCGCGCAGATGCTTGCGAAGTCGTGGTCGGCCAGCTGGTTCGCGTGACCGATCACCTCGTGGATGATGTCCGGCTCGGGCGTGTACAACGGGACCGAATGGTGCCTCAGGTACTGCGTCGAGAAGAAGCGTCGCTCCGCGAACGCCCCATAGAAGTCGCGAAGCGGCGCGAGGCCGGCCACCGGCTGGTAGGCGAAGCCTGTCAGCGGGGTCAAGCGTTCGCTCACCTCGTCGAGCTGGGGCGCGTGATCGGTCGGCAGCTGCAGCTCCTCGCGGGCGTTGTTGAAGGCCCGGCACGCATAGCGCGCATGCTTGGGAGCGAGCTCGCGCGACACGATGCGCCAGACTTCGTGCTCGGTGTCGTTGTAGTCGACGGTCGGGATCGGACGCCCGGGAACATGCGACGCCGAGATGGCGGCGATCTCGTCCCTGCGCTGTCGATACCGAGGGTCGGCGAAGCCGGGATGGTCGTCGTCCAACTCGACCCGGAGTCCATCGGCTGACTCGATGACCGGTGAGTAGCCACTGGCGGTCGCCATGTCGAATCCTCCCAGGACGTGCGTGTGTCTCCGAGTATGCCCGATTCGGATGAGTTTCTTGCTGAACGGCGGTGAAGTCGAGACATATGTCCCACGAGTCGACCTGTACAGCTACGATCGTCTCTATGACCGACTCATCGAGTTCAGTCTCTGGACGGTCTGCTCGGTCCACCCGCACGAGTGTCGACGAGGTCGATCGACGGATCATCGAGCTGCTCCGGGCCGACGGGCGGCGCTCGGTGAACGAGATCGCGTCCGAGGCGGGGGTGTCGCGGGCGAACGCCTACCAGCGCCTCGCGCGCATGCGCGACGAGGGCGTGATCACCGGATTCACGGTCAGGACCGACCCGCACCGTCTCGGGCTCGACGTCTCGGCTCTCATCATCGTGAGCGTCGATCAACGCAGCTGGCGCGAGCTCCGTGACGAGCTCCGCGACCTTCCGGGTGCGCAGTACGTGGCGCTGACGGCCGGCGGTTTCGACTTCGTGCTGCTCGTGAGGGTGGCGGATGTGGAGACGCTTCGAGACGTCGTCCTCGAACGGCTCCAGACCATGGAGGGAGTGCGGTCCACCCAGACGATGTTCATCCTCGACGAGTACGACCGGATCACCCGGTGAAGTCCTGCAGCACCGTCAGGATCTGAGCGGCGTCTGCCTGGATCGCGCCGTACCCGCCTGGGATCGTGCGGCTTTGCGAGCCCGGGATGGCCGCGACCAGCGCAGACGCGTCCGCCGGTGGGAAGAGGCTGTCGGCGCTGCCGCCCACCACGAGCACCGGGAGGCGCAACGAGCTCAGGCCGGCGCTCAGCGCCGGTGAGCTCCACACGGACCGCTCGAGCGATGCCTCCGCGCTGATGGCCGACGCCGTGACGTTGTCGGGCACCTGTGAGACGAGATCTTGAAGCCATGTGGCCCGCGCAGCGCCCTCGCTGGCAGGGAACATCAACGTCGCCACTTCCGCCGGTGTGACCGTCGGCCTCGCGAGCAGCCTCGCGAGGCTGGCCGGGGGCGGCTCTGCGCCCGGGACCGGAGCCCCGCTGTCCACGAGCACGAGGTCGCGCACGAGGGCGGGGTGGCGCTCGGCCATGGCGAGCGCGATCTGGCCACCGAGTCCCCACCCGAGCACGACGGGCGAGGACAGGCCGAGCTCGCTCGCGAGGCCGGCGGTCACGTCCGCCAGCCAGCTCACGGAGAGCCGGGCCGGAGGGGGCGCCGAGTAACCGACGCCGGGCAGGTCGAAGATCGTGACCTGGTAGTGCTGTGCGAGCGTCTGCAACAGCGCCGGGGACCACCACGCCATCGACGCGTCCTGACCGGCCACGAGCAACAGCGGTGGGCCGGAGCCGAGCTGCCGGTAGGCGATCTGCACGACCTGGCGGTAGGCGGCGGTACCCGGCCGAGGCAGGACCGCGACGGACCGGCCGACCGGCACGGGTGCGACCGGCAGGCGGCTTGCAGAGCCGAGGGGCGACAGACTGCCGGGGTCGAGCGTGCCCGGGATGGTGACCGGCACGATGCTCGTAGTCGGTACGCCCCCGTTCGGAACCGATGTCGTGGTGCCGCCACCGGACGGCGAGGCCGTGCACCCGCTCGCCGCCAGCCCGACACATGCCAGGACGACGAGTCCGGCAAGAGCCTGGTGGACAAGAAGGCCCGGACGGCCGCGACTCCTGCCGGAGTCCTGGCTCAGTCGCGCCATCGCAGCTTGCGCAGCCGCCGCTCCGTGACGTAGCGGTTGTCCGCGAACCAGCGAGCCGAGCGAGAAAGGGCGTCCCGAGCAGGGCGCGACTCGTAACCGAGCTCCTCTCTTGCTCGTGAGTCGTCGTACACCATCTTCGTCGTCGACATGCGGACCGCCTCGAGCGGCACGTGCGGCGGGCGACGCGCGATGCGGCCCTCGAGCGTCTCGGAGACGTAGGCGGCGGCAAGCGTGGCGCCAGCCGGGATGCGGACCCGAGGAGGGGGAAGACCGGTGATGTCGGCGAGCAGGCCGAGGATCTCGCGGAAGGACAGGTTCTCGCCGCCGAGGACGTAGCTGCGTCCCTGGCGGCCGAGCTCGGCCGCGAGCAGGTGGCCGGCCGCCACGTCCTCGACGTCCACGACGTTCATCGCCGTGTCGACATAGGCGGGCATCCGCCCGTTCAGGAAGTCGAGCATCGTCCTCCCCGTCGGAGTCGGCGCGGCATCACCGGGTCCCACCGGCAGCGTCGGTTGAACGAGCACGACGGGAAGGCCTTCCGCGCCGGCGCGCAGCACTTCGTGCTCGGCCACGTACTTCGACTGCTTGTAGAGCCCGAACAGGTGCTCGACCCGCGGCCAGTGGATCTCGCTCGCAGGACTCAGCCCGCCGTTCGACGTCGAGCCGGAGTGGTCGAGGCCGATGGTCCCGACGGTGCTCGTGTAGACGACGCGCTCGGAGCCGGCACGGAGCGCCGCCTCGAGCACGTTCAGGGTTCCGCCGACGTTGACTTCGTAGAACTCCTCCGGTCGCGGCCTCCAGAAGCGATAGATCGCCGCGACATGGAACACGAAACGGCAGTCACGCACCGCCTCCACCACTCGCGCCCGCTCACGCAGGTCCGCCTCGACCGTCTCCACAGGCAGCCCCGCCAGCATCTTCTGGTCGGCCGATGGTTGGACGAGCGCGACGACGCGCGCCTTGCGCTGGACGAGCGCACGCGTGACCGCCGAGCCGATGAAGCCTGACGCACCCGTGACGAGGACCCGGTCCCCGGGCTCGATCGTCACGGCGTCAACGGTGCAGGGCGCTCTTCGCCAACGTCTTGCCGAACTCGAAGACGAGCGAGGAGTTGCGATGGGCGTCTTCGAGCACGTCGTCGAGCGCGGCGACGAAGGAGTCGACCTCGTCCTGACCGCAGACGAGCGGCGGGAGAAGCTTCACGATGTTCACCCCGTCCGCTGCGACCTGGGTGAGGATCCGGTGCCGGTTGAACAACGGGCCGACGATGAGCTGGCTGAACAGGCCCTTGCGGGCCCCTTCGAGCATCTTCCAACGAGACTTGAGCCGCAGCGAGGAGGGTTCGCCGAACACGAGCCCGATCATCAAGCCCTTGCCACGGACCTCGTGGAACATCTCGTACTTCTCGACGAGCGGCGCCAGCGCCCCGTTGAAGGCCTCGCCCATCTCGCGGGCGTGATCGACGACGTTCTCGTCCTCGATCGCCTGCAGCGTGGCGAGCCCGGCGACCATGGCAAGCTGGTTCCGCCCGAACGTCGTCGAGTGGACGACCGCGCGCTCCATCTTCGAGTAGACGCGGTCGAAGATCGCCGGCGAGCACAGAGTCGCTCCGATCGGCACGTAACCGCCGGAGAGCGCCTTTGATACGGTCACCATGTCCGGGCGCAGGCCGTAGTGCTCGTGCGCCCACATGGCGCCGGTTCGCCCGAGGCCGGTCTGCACCTCGTCGGCGACGAACAGCGTGTCGTACTGCCTGCAGAGTCGTTCTGCCGCCGCCCAGTACTCCTCGCTCGCGAGGTAGACGCCCTTGCCCTGGATGATCTCGACGACGAAGGCTGCGACGTCGCCCCGGCGCAGCTCCCGCTCGAGCGACGCGAGGTCCCCGAAGCCGACGGAGTCACAACCGGGAAGAAGGGGACCGAACCCATCACGGAATTCCTTGCCGCCGTTGAGCGACAACGCGCCGTTCGTGAGGCCGTGGAAGGCGTGCTCTGCGTAGAGGACGCGCGGTCGGCCGGTCGCGTACTTCGAGAACTTCACGGCACACTCGATGGCCTCCGCTCCCGAGTTCGAGAAGAAGCACCGTCCGATCCCCTCGTGCAAGGTGCCCACGAGCCTCTCGGCAAGGAGGCCGGGCAAGAGGGCGCAGTCGAGCTGGACGAGGTTCGGCAGGTCCATGTCGAGCGCGTCGTGCAGGGCCTTCTTGACGACCGGGTGGGACCGCCCGAGCGCGTACACGCCGAAGCCGGACAGGAAGTCGAGATAGCGCTCGCCCTCCCTGTCGATCAGGTAGCAGCCCTCGCCGCGCTCGTAGAAGCGGTCGAAGCCGAGGGTCTTCAGCACCCTTGCCAGCTGCGGGTTCAGGAACTCCTGGTGCAGCTTGAAGTTCTGACCCCGACGGGTCTCAATCAGCGACTCGAGATCGAAACTCATTCACCCTCCGATCGAACGTCGCCAGCGTAGTTCGGCCGATGCTCGCTCCAGCGTTGCTCCACTAGGCTCGCAACCATGGCTGCTCCTCTCCGACAGCGTGGTCGGGAAGGTGGCGAGAGCAGGCGTCGTGCTGCCGGGGCAGACCTCGGAGGAGCCGGCATCAGCCCCTCCGAGGTGCACGCCGTCCTCTCGCGTCACCTGCTCGTCGACGCCTTCCCCCTCGTGCTCGACTTGGCGAAGAGCCACGGGTCCTGGCTCGTGGACGCCCGCGACGGATCCGAATACCTGGACTTCTACACCTTCTTCGCCTCATCGCCGCTCGGCCTCAACCCGCCCGGGTTGGTCGACGACCCCGAGTTCCTCGACGCGCTCGCACTCGTGGCGGTGAACAAGCCGGCGAACTCCGACATCGCGACCGTGGAGTTGGCTCGTTTCACCAACACCTTCGCCGACGTGCTCGGCGATCCTGAGCTGCCCCACCTCTTCTTCATCGAGGGAGGAGCGCTCGCCGTCGAGAACGCCCTCAAGGTCGCATTCGACTGGAAGTCCCGTCACAACGAGGCGGCCGGCAGGTCCCGAGACCTCGGGACGCGCGTGCTCCACCTGCGACACGCCTTCCACGGCCGCAGCGGGTACACGATGTCGCTCACGAACACCGATCCCGTGAAGGTCGACCGGTTCCCGAAGTTCGACTGGCCACGCATCTCGTCGCCTGCGGTCACGTTCCCGCTGGAGGAGCACTTGGCGGAGGTCGAGGAGGCCGAGCGGTCGGCCATCGGCGAGGCGGAGGCGGCGTTCGAGCGCCATCGGCACGACATCGCCTGCTTCATCGCAGAGCCGATCCAGGCCGAAGGCGGTGACCGCCACCTGCGGGCGGAGTTCCTTCGGGCGATCCAGGACCTGTGCCGTGCGAACGACGCCCTGTTCATCATGGACGAGGTGCAGACCGGCGTCGGCGTCACGGGTTCCCGCTGGTGCTACGAGCAGCTCGGGCTGGAGCCCGATGTCGTCGCGTTCGGGAAGAAGGTCCAGCTCGGTGGCATCATGGCCGGGCGGCGAGTGCACGAGATCCCGGACAACGTGTTCCGGACGCCGAGCCGGATCAATTCGACCTGGGGAGGCAACCTCGTCGACATGGTGCGTTCGACCCGCCTGCTCGAGCTCATCCGCTCGACGGATGCCATGGGCAACGCCCGCACAGAGGGCAGGCGTCTTCTGAGCCACGTCCAGTCCCTTGCCGCCGAGCATGCTCGGACGGTGACGAACCCGCGCGGGCGCGGCCTGCTCGTCGCCTTCGACCTCCCCTCGAAGGAGCTGCGAGATCGGGTCGTCTACGACCTGCGCGAGTCCGAGCGAGTGATCACCCTTCCCTGCGGGGAACGATCTGTCCGGTTCCGGCCGGCGCTGTCGGTCTCCGCTGACGAGATCGACCAGGGAGCAGCCGCACTCGGGCGAGTGCTGGCACGGCTCAGCGAGGAGGTGGCGCAATGACCGTCCGAGCTTGTTCCTCCATCATCGGTGGCAAGGCGACCGCTGACGACACCGGTGGTCAGATGCTGTCGACGAACCCGGCACACCTCGACGACACCGTCGCCGAGGTCGCGCTCGGCAGTGACGAGACCTTCGTCGAAGCAGCCCGGACGGCCAAGCGGGCGCAGGCGGCGTGGGCGGAGGTGCCCCCTCCGGTGCGCGGCCGAGTGATCGCCGAGATCGGGCGCATCGTCGAGGCGAACAAGGACTCGCTTGCACGCCTCGTCACCCGCGAGGTCGGCAAGCCGCTCGCAGAGGCGCTCGGTGAGGTGCAGGAGATCATCGACACCTGTGACTTCTTCCTCGGCGAGGGGCGCCGTCTGTACGGCGAGACGGTGCCCTCGGAGATGAAGGACAAGGCGTTGTTCACATTCCGCATGCCTGTCGGCAACGTCGCCGTCATCACCGCGGGCAACTTCCCGGTGGCCGTGCCGTCGTGGTACCTCGTGCCGGCATTGCTGTGCGGGGACAGCGTCGTCTGGAAGCCCGCCGAATACTCAGCCGCGGTCGCGACCGCCCTCTTCGAGTGCTTCACGGCGGGAGGCATCCCCGACGGCGTGCTCAACCTCGTGCTGGCCGATGGCGCCGCGACCTTCGCAGGCCTCGAGCGCAGTCTCACCGAGCGACTGGTCGACAAGGTGGGCTTCACCGGGTCGTCGGCGGTCGGCTCGGCGATCGGAGAGCTGACCGGACGGCACGTGCAGTCGGCTTGCCTCGAGCTCGGTGGCAAGAACCCGATGGTGATCATGCCGGACGCCGACCTCGAACTGGCGGTGGAAGGTGCCCTGTTCTCCGGATTCGGGACGGCCGGACAGCGCTGCACGTCGCTCGGCACCGCGATCGTGCACGAGTCGTGCCATGACGCGTTCGTCGAAGCCCTGACCGAGCGCCTCGGCACCTCCCCCATCGGCGACCCGTTCGAGGAGGTGCTGTACGGGCCGATGCTGGACGAGCGTTTCGCCACGCGCTTCCAGGAGTACTTGGACACACTCATCGCGCCGCACCACCGCGTGCTCGGGAGCAGCGCGTCCGGGAGGATCACGTCGGGCGCGCCGAGGGCGGGCTTCGTCGGGGATCCGGACGCGGGCGTCTTCTGCCACCCTGCGATCGTGGACGGCGTTCGGGTCGACGACGAGCTGGCCCGCACCGAGACGTTCGGACCGATGATCGGCGTCAGCACCTTCGCCGACTTCGACGAGGCCATCGAGCTCGCCAACTGCTCGGGTTACGGGCTCTCCTCGTCCATCTACACGCAGTCCCCCGAAGCCGTCTTCCGGTTCCGGAACCGCATCTCTGCCGGCATGGTGAGCGTGAACAACTCGACCTCGGGCGCGGAGGCCCACCTCCCGTTCGGCGGCAACGGGAAGTCGGGCAACGGCTCTCGCCAGTCGGGCAAGTGGGTGCTCGAGCAGATGACGCGCTGGCAGTCCATGAACTGGGACTACTCGGGGCGGCTGCAGAGAGCCCAGATGGACACCGACACGATCGTCGCGAACCGGGAGTTCCAGGTCCTGCCCTGATCGGGGAGCGCTACCTCCGGGCGCTCGGCGGCAGCGAGGTCCCGGTGTACGGCGTGGCCATCGGGCCGATCGCCTCGCTGTCGACCTCGACGAGATACGGCTTGCCCGCCGCAAGGGCACTCTTCACGACCGTCCCGAACTGGGACGCCGTCGTCACCCTCTCAGCCTCGACCCCGAGCGCCCGAGCGAGACCGCAGAAGTCGGGGCTGCCGAGGTCGACTCCGATCCGCCTCTCGTACTGCTGGTCCTGGATGTTGCGCAGGATCCCGTAACCCCCGTCGTTGAAGAGGAGGCACACGACCGGCAGTTGCTCCTCGGCCAGGGTGGCGAGCTCGGTGGCGCTCAACATGAACCCGCCGTCGCCCACCATGCAGACGACGGGATGGCCGCCATTGCCGACGGCGGCACCGAGGGCGTGGGGAACGCCGAGCCCGATCGCAAAGCCGTTCGGCATGATCGACGTTCGCGTCCGGCGCACCGGGAGCAGGCGGTTTCCCCATGTGTAAGCCGGGATCGTCGAGTCCTTCACGACGACCGTGTTCTCCGAGAGCAGAGGCGTCAGCTCGTCGAGCAGGTCGACCTGCCCGCCGAGCGTCTTGCGAAGGCGGCCGCGTGCTGCGTTTGCGACGCTCGCGACGCGGGCGAGCCACTCCGGGTCGGGCTCCGGCACCCAGGGACCCATCTGCTCGAGATGACGGAGGATGTATGCGACGACCGTCTTCGCGTCACCTCGCGCCTCCACCGTCGCCCGATAGTTGCGGTGAGGGATCGAGGGGTCGATGTCGATCTGGACGATCGAGGGTGACAGCTCCATCTTCCAGTTCTGGGTGTTGGGGCCCTGGTACCGGGTCCCGATGCCGACGAGGAGATCGGCGTCGGTCACGAGCTCACGAACCTGCGGGTCCCAGGGCAGGTTGCCGATGCAGAGTGGATCGTCCTCGGGCAGGATGCCACGCGCGTTCGGGCTCGTGACGAGGCCGGCTCCGATGCGGCGTGCGAGGGTGACCACCTCCTGTTCGGCACCCGACCGGACAGCGCCCCCACCCGCCCAGATCAACGGGGAGCGTGCCTCGGCGATGACCTCGGCCGCATGAACCCATGTGGCAGGGCGGTTCATCGTGAGCGATTCGTGCAGGAACTCGAGCGTCGGCTGCCACGCGTCGCTCGAAGCATCGGCGTACTGCAGGTCGATCGGGAGCTCCACGCACGCCGGTCCGTGCGGGGCCGCCATCGCGAGCTCGGCGGCCTCTGCCACCGTGGCGGCGATCGTGTCCGCTGTCTCCGGACGCGAGACCTGCTTGCAGAGGGATCGCAGCATCGCCGGCTGATCGGGTACCTCGTGGATGAAGCCCCGTCCCCGGCCGAGGTACTGCGTCTCGATCTGGCCGGTCAGGTGGAGCACCGGACTCCCCGAGACGAAGGCCTCGAGCTGGCCACCCATCGCATTGGCCGCACCAGGCCCCGTGGAGGTGAGGAAGACACCGAGCTTCCCGGTGACGCGGGCGTAGCCGTCGGCCGCCGCGGCAGCGGCCTGCTCGTGGCGGACCGAGATCACCCGGATCGTGCCGCGCCGTCGAAGTGCGTCGTACGTCGGCAGGTTGTGGACGCTCGGGATGCCGAAGACGACATCGACGCCTGCCCACTCGAGCACGTCGACCACTGCATCGCCGCCGGTGTGTTGATCGGGAGTGCGCGAGGGAGTCATCACTGCCAACGTAGCCAGCCCGGAAGGAGGTGGCCTGACGCGGGTCAGCGACCCTCGAACACGGGCTCGCGGCGCTCGACGAACGCCCTCGCCGCCTCACGGTGGTCAGCCGTCGTGCCGGTGTGGATGTGGTGGGCGGCCTCCATGTCGAGACACTCGAAGAGCTCTCCGTGCACCGCCCTGTTCAGGTTCTCCTTCATGTAGCGGTAGGCGATGGACGGGCCGGCCGCCAGCCGGTGAGCAAGCCTGGAGGCGTTCTCCTGCAGCTCGTCAGGCTCGAAGACGGCGTTCACGATGCCCAGCCTTTCGGCCTCGTCTGCGGTGATGCGTTCGGAGAAGAAGTAGAGCTCGCGCGCCTTGGCGGCTCCGACAAGCCGGGTGAGGAACCACGTGCCGCCGTAGTCACCGGCGAATCCCACCTTCGCGAAGGCGGTCGTGAGGATCGCGCCGCGAGCGGCGTAGCGCAGGTCGCAAGCGAGCGCCAGCGATAGGCCGGCCCCTGCCGCCGGACCGGGGATGACGGCGATGGTGGGCTTCGGCATCCGCCAGAGGCGTCCGCTCGTCTCCCGCTGGTTCACCCTCTGGCGGTGGACCATGCCGTCGTAGGTCGCGCTCGGGGCGCCAGTTGCAGGAGACCCGTCCCCACTGGACCCACCCGCCATCGCCTTCACATCGCCACCGGCGCAGAACGCTCCGCCCGCTCCGGTGAGCACGATGCAACGAACGCCGTCGTCGAGCTCCAGCTGCGCCAGGGTCCGGGACAGCGCGTCGAGCATGGCGGGGCTGAACGCATTCCTTCGCTCGGGGCGGTTGAAGGTCAACGTCGCCACACCGTCGTCGACGGTGCCGAGGAGGTCGTCGGTACCCGTGTCGATGTCCGTCATGATCTGTGTCCCTCCTGCTGTTGGCGGTGCAGCTCCCCTTCGAGCGGTTCCACGATCATCCTGACTCCGCCGATGACACGATCGAGAGCCGGCGGCGCGCCCGGCACCGGTGCGAGCGCGAGGCTCCAGCCGACGATGCCCTCGTCCTCCCGTCGCGAGGCGGAGACGAACTCGAGACGCTGGGCGGCGTCGCGCAACCAGAGGACCGGGCCTTCCTGTTCCACGCCGTGACCGAGCACCTGTGCCCACCTCGTGGCAGTTGCAGGCGGGTCCTCGACGGCGACGGTGAGGCCGGTGATGCCACCGGGGCGTCTCGTGGCCGACTCTCCCGCCTGGGTGCCCTGCCACGCCGGCCCTGCCCAGTGCCAGGACTCGGGCGGGTCGGCCCAGTCGAGGGAGACGATGGCGCCCGGGACGTCTCGTGGATCGAGGTGGGTTCCGGAGATGTCCTCGAGATCGGCCTGCCAGACCACGCGGACGCCGACATCTGCTACGCGGCGGCGGATGCCGTCTCGTTCGTCGCATTGGAAGATCGCCATGTAGCCGCCGTCCCGGCCACCGCGCCGAGCGAGATAGCGCGCACCCGTGCACGCGGTGCTGACCGGGGTGAGCACCTCGATGAAGCAGTCGCCGGCGGCGAGGACGCGGTTCTCGAGCCCGAAGAGCTCGACGCCTCGGTCCGCGTAACCTGCATCGAGGCCGAGCGACGACTCGAGGTCCGCCGTCACCGCCGGGAGGTCGTTCGTGATGAGGACGACCTGCCGGAGCCGAACAGGTGGGATCACCACGCGAACGCTACGCCACGGGCCGAGAGTGTCGCGCTCCCGGGAGGTGGAGGGATCCCCGGCCTGCGCGCACCCCTTGAGTATGTTCCGATCGATGGACACTTCGAGACCTCGGCGGGACTTCTGCTTCGTTCACGCGGCAGATCTCCACCTCGACACCCCCTTCAAGGGGGTGAGCCTGTCCGCTCCCCACGTCGGGGCGGCGCTCCGCGAAGCGTCCCTCGAGGCGTTCGACCAGTTGGTGCTTCTGTGCCTCGAGCGCGACGCGGCCTTTCTCGTTCTCGCAGGAGACATCTACGACGGTGCCGAACGAGGCCTGCGAGCCCAACTGCGGTTCCGTGACGGGCTCGAACGGCTCTCGGACGCCGGCATCCCGACGTTCGTGGCCCACGGGAACCACGATCCCGTCGAGGAGGGCTGGTCCGCAGTCTCGAGCTGGCCCGAGCTCGTGCACGTCTTCGGCGCCGGGGCGGTCGAAGCGGTTCCCGTGGTCCGAGGCGGTGAGCAGATCGCGATCGTCCAGGGAGTCAGCTACGGCCATCGCGACGTGACCGAGAACCTTGCGCTCGGATACTTCCGGCAGCCGGGGCCCGGGCTTCAGGTCGGTGTCCTCCACTGCAACGTCGCCGGCGCCGCCGACGGCTACGCCCTCTACAGCCCCTGCACGCTCTCGGACCTCCGGGAAGCCGGTCTCGACTACTGGGCGCTCGGCCACATCCACTCACGCATGGTGCTGAGCGGAGCACCCGACCGGTCCGACCCGTGGGTCGTGTACCCGGGGGACCTGCAGGCGAGGAGCCCCAAGCCGAGCGAGTCGGGTCCGAAGGGCGCAACTGTCGTCGAAGTCCGGGACGGGCGGGTGCGCGGGGTCGAGGCGGTCGCATGCGACCGGATTCGCTTCTCGCCGGTGACGCTCGAGATCGAAGGGCTGGACGGCTTGGACGACGTTCGGGCGGAGCTGTCCGAGCTCGCCTCGTCCGAGCTCGCGAAGAGCAACGGGCGATCGCTCGTCCTTCACGGAGTGCTCCGCGGAAGAGGCACGGTGCACGCGGAGCTCGCCCGCGAGAGCGTCCTCGAGGAATTGCTGCAGACGCTGCGGAGCGACTGCAGGCAGGTCTCGCCGTTCGTGTGGTGGGATCACCTCAGGGTCGAGACAGCGCCGGTGCTGGACCTGGACGAGTTGAGGCGAGATGAGGACTTCGCCGGCGAGCTTGTCCGCATGGCAGATGAGCTGAGCGCCGGCGGCCTCGACACCGATGAGGTGGGAGACCTCCTCGGAAAGATGCCGCGGGAGCTGGATCTCCTGGCACGCGAGCTCCTGCGCCACGAGCTGGCTTGGCCCGACCTCGTGCGTGCATTTGCCGTGGCCGCCCTCGACCTCGTGAAGGTGCAGGAGTGACCGGCATCGCTCGCCCGGGAGGGACGTCCGGTGCAACCGGTGGCGAGGTCCTCCGTCCCGAGCTGCTGGCAGTGCCGGTCGACGGTGTCGAGCAGACCCTCTACTCCCCCGACGAGCTGGTACCTCGCATCCGGCTCGGAGGGCTGTCCGTCGACGGTTTCGGCTCGCTCTCGAACCTGACGCTCCCGCAGCTGGCCGCCGGGATGACGATCGTGCTCGGCCCGAACGAGGCCGGGAAGTCGACGATCTTCGATTTCGTCACGGCTGTTCTCTTCGGGTTCCCCACCCGGCGGTCGGCGAGATTTCGCGTGCCGGTCAACGGAGGGCGTCATGGCGGGCGGGTGAGCCTCCTCGACGCCTCGGGGGACGAGTGGCTGATCGAGCGCCACGCCTCGCCGTCGAAGCGGTCGAACGTGACGAGGCCCGACGGGTCAGCCGGCAGTGAGCAGGAACTCGCGCAGCTGCTCGGCCACGCCAACGGCGACCTCTTCCGCGCTGTCTTCGCGGTGGATCTGGACGACCTGAAGCGGCTCGACGGCATGTCGAGTGACGAGGTCCGGGAGGTGCTGTTCTCGTCGAGCATCCTCGGACAGCGGAGATCGGCGGCGCGAGCCCTCAAGGAGCTGGAGGCGCGGCGCGAGAAGCTCGTCCGGCCCCGACAGGGCGGCGAAGCAAACGCTCTGGCGGTACAGCTGACGTCGTCGCAGCAGATGCTCGCCGATGCGCGAGCGGAGTCCTCCCGCTTCGCCGCCCTGCAGGCGGAAGGGCGGCGGGCGGAGGCGGAGGTCGTCGAGCTGCGCGAGCGGCGCGAGCGGGTGCGGTCCCGGGCGCGCGAGCTCGACCTCCTCCTGCAGTGCTGGGACGTCCTCTCGGACCGTGGCGCTCTCGAGCAAGAGCTCGACGCGCTGCCGCCGCTCTCTCGGGACGACGGCGCCGTCCTCGACGCAGGCGAGCAGATCCGCACGGTCGCGCGCCAACTGTCGGGCCATCTCGAACGGACCGGTAGGTGGCGGCAACTGCGCGACCAGGCCGTGTCCTTGACCCAGTCCATCGAGTCGAAGGTGTCGGAGCTCGGCGGAGACTGGGCGCTCGAGGTCGCGGGGGCCGAGGACTTCGAGGCAGAGGCCATCCGCGTCGAGATCAGGCCGCTCCTGTCGAAGCTCGCACAGGCTCGCGCCGACGCGAAGGCCGCGGCCGCCTCCGCCGCGAGCGTGAGGGCTCGGTTGGCGTTCATGTCCGAGCACGGAACCGAAGGCGCGAGCGGCCGGCAAAGCCGCGATGGCGACGTCGTCTTGGACGCGGCCGACCTGCCCGCCGAGGCGGCGCTCCGGTCGCGCATGGCAGGGTTGACGGAGCTCCGGCAGCGAGTCGTGGAGCTGGGCGAGCTCGAGGCACGCGCCCGCCAGGCAGAGGAGCTCGAGGAGAGCCGGCGGGCAGCCGCTGTCGCGGCGGCCGCTGCTGAGTCGCTCTCGGCTGCCACGGGGGGTACCTCGACCGGCCCCGGCGCACGCGCGGCTCGCGTGATGACGGTGTTCGCCGTGATCGCCACGGTCGCTCTCGGAGCGGCGGCCGAGCTGCTCATCGCTCGCCGTCAAGTCGTCCCGGGAGCTCTGTTGGCGCTGCTTGCTCTCGCCGTCGTCCTCTCCGCCCTCTGGGGCAGGTGGATGCTCCGGTCCCCCGGCGCGGGAAGTGAGACATCCGGGATCCTGGCCGGGTCATACACGCACGCCCAACAGCCCGCCACAGCCGAAGGCGCTGTTACCGCGGCCCACCGATCACAGGTGCCCACATCCCTGGCTCGATCTCGTCGGGATCTGGAGCTCGCGAGGACACAAGCGCTGGAGCTCCTCGCAGAGCTGGGGCTCGGTCAGGATCCCGACCACCTCTCGAGCCCGCGCGTCCAGCGCTTGATCGGCGAGGTCGAGATCCAGCTCGATCGAAGGCGCACGGCAGACACCGCTCGAGAGCGCCAACTCGAGGCGGCCCAGGCGTTGGACGAGGCACTCACGGCAGAGCGCGGAGCTGCCGACACTCTCGCTCTCGTCGAGCAGGAGATCGGCGACGTCGCCCGCGGGTCAGGGCTCCCCGATCTCGAACCGCAGAAGGTGTTCGCGGTCCTCGATCGACTCGACCAGCTCGCCGAGCGCATCCGGGCTCGACGGCGGATCCACGAGGAGCTTCCGGCCGCAGAGGCGGAGATCGCGACGTTCGACTCGAGCGTCGTCCGGCTCGCAAGGGCCCTCGGGACGGGTGTCGCGGCTGCCGCACCGGCACCGGAGAGGTCGCCGGAGGGCGTCGCCGAGGTGCAATGGGGAGCCGGCGACTTGCCACTTCTCGAAGACCACCTCCAGGGCCTGGTCTCGGCGATGCTGGCGCGCCTCGGCGAGGTGGAGGAGCGGTCGTCGATGCGAGTCGACCTCGAGCGACGCCTCGCCGACGCGGAGCGGGCGCTCGACAGGATGCTCGGACACGGTGAGCAGTCCGATGCGCTACGCCTCGAGCTCTGGAGCGGACGGATCCTCGAGTGGGAGGCAGAGAAGGAGACGTCGCGCTGTGAGCTCGACGAGCTCGAGTCTCGCTACGACGACGCTCTCCGCGCGCACGAGGGACTGCAGCGCGACCTCGACGAGCTCGCGCGGTCGAGCGACGTCCCCGCTCTCGAGCAGCGATGCACCGAGCTCGAGGGCACCTTGCAGGAGCTCGTTCGCCGATATCTCGTGGCGAGCGGGGCGAGGTACCTCCTGCAGCGCACGCTGCGGCGATACGAGGAGCGCCGCCAGCCGCTCGTCCTCGAACGGGCGGTCCGCCACTTCACGAGGGTCACTGATGGGCGCTATGTCCGCCTCGGCGTGGACGCTGCGGGGGACACATCCAAGCCGACGATCCGCGCGATCCAATCGGACGGTCGCGCCATCGACGCGGCGGACCTCAGTCGCGGGACGACCGAACAGCTGTACCTGTCCATCCGCCTCGGCCTTGCCGAGACGTTCGCGGACCGGTACGTGCCGTTGCCGATCGTGCTCGACGACGTCCTCGTGAACTTCGATCCGGTCAGACAGGCTGCGATGGCGCGGGAGCTCGCTGCATCCTCGGGGACCCACCAGGTCATCTACCTGACCTGTCACCCTCACGTGGCCGAGCTGTTGGAGGGAGTCTGCGAAGGCATCGACTGCAGGGTGGTCGAGCTCTCGAGCACGAGCTGCTCGTTTCCCCGGATCGGCCCCGTCGAACCTGGACTGTGACGCGATGGCTCCGCAAGCAGTTCAGAACGACGTCGTGCAGTACGGCGGGACCGGCCCGACGAACATGTGGTCGGCGACGTCGAGCGCCCCTCCCACCAGCTCCTCGACGAGTCCGACCTGAGCGAGCGCGCTCGGTCTGATGCCTCCGAGGTACATGCTGGCGAGGGCGGAGACGTCGAGCCGGATGTCGGGACGCCGACCCCGGCCCTCGCCCTCCCGTTCAACCTCCACGGCTGCCTCCCCCCCGCCGCCGCCGTGGTCGCCGGCCACCGTGATCCGGTACGTGCCCTCGTTCCAGGGGCAGAACCGATCCGTCACCGACAGGACGAGCGAACCCTCGTCCTCGTACCGTCGTGCCGCCAGGGCACGCTCCACGTCTATGAGCCGGACGAACGTGTGCTCACTCGTGCCGAGCGGGCGCATGCGCCGGTAGTCCGAGAGCGCCCAACGAATCGGTTCGTCGATCGGGCGGCCGCCGGTGTCGATGCGCGAGATCAGATCGACGTCCACGAGATAAGCCCAGAGCGCCTCGTAGGTGAACGCAGAGGTCGAGCAGAGCTCGTCGAGCTTCAAGACCCGTTGGCGTCGCCCTCGCTCTTCGACGACGATCCGGTACGAGGCGTATCCCTGCACCTCGCCCCCGTCATCGTGCACCACGTAAAAACGTGCTCTCTGATCCTCCGGCGTCGGATCCCCGAGCACGTCGAACCACCCCAGGGAAAGGCGGGCGACCTCGCCGGCCCGAGTCCGTTGGTACCGCTCGAGCACGGTGGGGAACACCTTGGCGGCTTCCTCGCGCGTCACGAACCGCACCCGGCCGCTCCTGCCGTCCGCCTCGCCCCCGTCGGCGGCGCTTCTCCGGGCGCCTCCCGGCGGCTCCACGCTGACCGCCCGCGACTCGATCGTGTAGGAGGTGGCGAGGGTCGCCGGGCCGTACCCGAATCGCTGGTAGATCGGCGCCTCGCTCGATGTGAGCACGGCGATCCAGTCGCCCCGGGCACGAAGGTCGTCGACCTGGTAGCGCATCATCGAACGCAACCGGCCCTGTCGCCGATGGGTCGGCCACACGGCCACGCCCACCACGGCGGCGGTCGGGACGACCTCCAAACCGGGCAACGTCATCTCGGAGGGAACCGAGACCGCCACTCCGACGATGTCGCCGCCGTCGCGGCTCGCCACGGTGCGCGTGGCGTCGCTCGCTTCCACGACAGCTTGTCGGAACTCCGGCCTCAGCCGCGATCCGAACCCGAGCTCGTCAGCGTCGAGGGTCTGCTCGATCTCGTCAGGGCGGACCGAGCCTGTTGAGGGTTGGGTCAACGACTCGTCGGGCGTCATCGGAGGCGAAGGCTCAGTGGTGCTCTTCGACCGTCTTGCGGATCAGCTCGACGCGCGCCTCTGACGCGTTCGCATCCTTGCCCTTCTCCTCGAACAGCGCTCGCCGGTCGGCTTCGGCTTCCTCGGCCGCGCCGGCGTCCGCAGCGGCGAGCCGCGCCTCGATGCCTTCGGTCACGAGCCGCTCCGCCTCCGCCACGAGCGCCTCGACCATCTGGTCCTCGGGGACGACCCGCACGATCTTGCCCTTGATGAACAGATGTCCCCGATGCCGGCCGGCCGCGATCCCGAGATCAGCTTCGCGTGCTTCGCCCGGGCCGTTCACGACACAGCCCATCACGGCCACCTGGATGGGGAGGTTCTTCTCCTCGAGCGCCGCCTGCACTTGTTTGGCGACGCCGATCACGTCGATCTCCGCCCGGCCGCACGACGGGCAGGCGATCAGATCGAGGCCCTTGCGCTCACGAAGGCCCATCGCTTCGAGCAACTGGCGTCCCGCCCGTGCCTCCTCGACCGGGTCGGCCGTGAGCGAGTACCGGATCGTGTCGCCGATTCCCTCCGCGAGGAGCGTCGCCATCCCCGCCGTCCCCTTGATGAGACCGGCCGGGGGCGGACCTGCCTCGGTCACACCGAGGTGCAGCGGGTGATCGAACGCCTCGGACGCCAGGCGGTAGGCCTCGATCATGAGCGGGACCGTGGAGGCCTTCACCGAGATCTTCACGTCGTCGAACCCGACCTCCTCGAAGTAGCCGAGCTCCATCCGGGCCGACTCGACGAGCGCCTCAGGGGTGGCTCCTCCGAAACGCTCGTACAGCTCCTTGTGCAGCGACCCCGCATTGACGCCGATGCGGATCGGGACACCGCGGTCGCGTGCCTCGGACGCGACGAGCTTGATCTCCTCCGGCTTGCGCAGGTTGCCCGGGTTGAGGCGGAGCCCCTGCACACCGGCCTCGAGAGCCGCAAGCGCCATCTCGTAGTGGAAGTGGATGTCGGCGATGATCGGGACCGGCGAGCGCGGGACGATGTGCGCCAGCCCCTCGGCCGCCGCCTGCTCGTTGCAGGTGCACCGCACGATGTCCGCTCCCGCCGCCGCGAGCGCGTAGATCTGGGAGAGCGTGCCGTCGACGTCGGCAGTCTTGGTCGTCGTCATCGACTGGACGCTGATGGGCGCGCCACCACCGACGGCGACATCGCCCACGTGGATCTGCCGCGTCTGTCGACGTTCGTACAGCGAACCGGTCACTCGTGCCATTGCGTTGAGATTACGGGCTGTCCCCGGTCCGCGGGTGCACCCGGGGCGATCAGTCCGGCAGGCGCGCTCAGCCGCCCGGGAAAT